>CAURHZ010000157.1:0-4430 GCA_963524345.1 uncultured Streptococcus sp. | reverse complement strand
CTTTTTTTGGTATAATTTTTTATAATGAAAACGATTGGTAATCGCTATGTTGTGGTGGATTTAGAGGCAACTAGCACAGGTAGTAAGGCTAAAATTATCCAAGTGGGAATTGTTGTGATTGAGGATGGGAAAATCGTCGATCACTATACGACGGATGTCAATCCCCATGAACCCTTGGATGCTCATATCAAAGAACTGACAGGACTGACAGACCAACGTCTGGCGCAAGCACCTGATTTTTCGCAAGTTGCCAGAAAAATCTTTGACTTGGTGGAGGATGGGATTTTTGTAGCCCATAATGTTCAGTTTGATGCCAATCTCTTGGCGGAAAATTTATTTTTTGAAGGCTATGAACTAAGAAATCCTCGTGTTGACACGGTCGAATTGGCCCAAGTCTTTTTCCCTGAACTGGAAAAATATAGCTTGCCGATATTGTGTCGAGAATTAGGAATTCCTCTAAAACACGCCCACACAGCCCTTTCAGATGCCCAAGCTACTGCGGAATTACTTCTTTTTTTACGAGAAAAGATGGCCCAACTTCCTAAAGGACTCTTGGAACGCTTGCTGGAAATGGCTGACGCCCTCTTATATGAGTCCTACCTGGTTATTGAAGAAATTTATCGCAGCCAATCCATCCTGAGTTCTCCAGACATGGTCGAAGTTCAAGGACTGTATTTCAAGAAAACTGGAGCTCCCCTGGAGCCACGAAAACTATCCCAAGATTTTTCTAAAAATATTTCTTTGTTGAACCTTGAAGTGAGGGAACGACAAGAAAGTTTTGCTAAAGAGGTTGGCTTGCTATTGAAAGATGAGCCTGTCTCATTAATTCAAGCTCCGACTGGGATTGGGAAAACCTTTGGATATCTCTTACCTGCTTTGTCCCAAGTGGAAAATCGTCAGATTGTCCTTAGCGTTCCGACAAAGATTCTTCAAAATCAGATCATGGAAGAAGAAGGTAAACGTCTCAAGGAAGTGTTCCATATAGATATTCATAGTTTAAAAGGACCACACAATTATCTGAAGTTGGATGCCTTTTATTGTTCCTTACAGGAAAATGATGAAAATCGCTTATTTAGACGCTTTAAAATGCAACTCTTGGTTTGGTTGACAGAGACAGAGAAAGGAGATTTGGATGAAATCGGGCAACTCTACCGTTACCAACATTTTCTGACTGATCTTCGTCATGACGGGAATTTATCATCTCAGAGCTTATTTGTGACGGAAGATTTTTGGAAACGTAGTCAAGAAAAGGCACAAACCTGCAAGCTTTTAGTGACCAATCATGCCTATCTTGTAACCAGACTTGAAGATAATCCTGAATTTGTCAGCGACCGTTTATTGATTATTGATGAAGTTCAAAAGATTTTGTTAGCTCTAGAAAATCTGCTTCAAGAGACCTACGATATCCAGTCTATTATCGATTTGCTTGATAAGGCTTTACTGGAGGAGCAAAATAAGGTTCAGCAACGAATACTAGAAAGTATTCGCTTTGAGTGCCTTTACTTGATTGAACAATTTCAGTCTGGAAAATCTAGGAAAAATATCTTGGATTCTCTGACCAATCTCCATCAGTATTTTTCAGAATTAGAGGTAGAAGGCTTTGAGGAGCTGGTTCGCTATTTTACAGCTGACAGAGATTACTGGCTTGAAGCAATTGAAACGAGTCAAAAGAAAATTCAGATTTCTTCTACAAAATCAGGCCGTATTCTTCTATCTTCTTTAATACCTAATTCATGTCAAGTCTTGGGAGTGTCGGCTACTCTTGAGATTAGTCAGAGGGTTTCTTTGGCAGATCTTTTAGGCTACCCTGAAGCCAAATTTGTCAAGATTGAAGCTCGGGGAAAACAGGATCAAGAAGTGGTCTTGGTCAAGGATTTTCCCTTGGTAACAGAAACCTCCTTAGAAGTCTACGCCAAAGAGGTAGCTGATTTGCTGATGGATGTTCAAGATTTCCAGCAACCGATTTTAGTTCTCTTTACTGCTAAAGACATGCTTCTAGCAGTATCGGATTTACTTCCAGTTAGCCATCTGGCCCAGTATAAAAATGGGGATGTTCATCAACTGAAGAAACGCTTTGAAAAAGGTGAACAACAAATCCTGCTTGGTGCAGCAAGTTTCTGGGAGGGAGTTGATTTTTCAAGTCATCCTTTTGTGATTCAAGTTGTACCAAGACTTCCTTTTCAAAATCCTCAAGAGCCCTTGACGAAAAAGATTAATCAGGAACTGAATCAGGAAGGAAAAAATGCCTTTTATGATTATCAGTTGCCAATGGCCATTATTCGTTTAAAACAGGCTTTGGGAAGAAGTATGAGACGCGAACACCAACGTTCCTTAACTCTTATTTTGGATAGGAGAATTGTCGGAAAGCGATATGGCAAACAAATTGTGACTTCTCTAGCAAAAGAAGCGACTGTTAAAACCGTCTCTCGATCCGAAATTGATGAGGCTGTTGATAGATTTTTAAATGAACTTTGATAAATAGTATAGTATGAAAGTATAAGGTTAGTGTATATGAAACGTTCTCTCGACTCTAGAGTCGATTATAGTTTGCTCTTGCCAGTATTTTTTCTACTGGTTATCGGCGTGGTGGCTATTTATATAGCCGTTAGTCATGATTATCCAAATAATATTCTGCCCATTTTAGGGCAGCAGGTCGCCTGGATTGCCTTGGGGCTTGTGATTGGTTTTGTCGTCATGCTCTTTAATACAGAATTTCTTTGGAAGGTGACTCCTTTTCTATATATTTTAGGCTTGGGACTTATGGTTTTGCCGATTGTCTTTTATAATCCAAGCTTAGTTGCCTCCACGGGTGCTAAAAACTGGATTTCAGTAAATGGAATTACCTTGTTCCAACCATCAGAATTTATGAAGATATCCTATATCCTTATGTTGGCTCGTGTGATTGTCCAATTTACAAAAAAACATAAGGAATGGAGACGTACAGTTCCGCTGGATTTCTTGCTGATTTTTTGGATGATTCTCTTTACCATTCCAGTCCTAGTTCTTTTGGCACTTCAAAGTGACTTGGGGACAGCTTTGGTTTTTGTAGCCATTTTCTCAGGAATCGTCTTGCTATCAGGAGTTTCTTGGAAAATTATTATCCCAGTATTTGTGACTGCTGTAACAGGAATTGCTGGTTTTCTAGCCATCTTTATCAGCAAGGACGGTCGGGCTTTTCTCCATCAACTGGGAATGCCGACCTACCAAATCAATCGTATCTTGGCTTGGCTTAATCCATTTGACTTTGCCCAAACAACTACTTACCAGCAGGCTCAAGGACAAATTGCCATTGGGAGCGGTGGCTTATTTGGTCAAGGTTTTAATGCTTCGAATCTGCTTATTCCAGTTCGAGAGTCGGATATGATTTTCACGGTGATCGCAGAAGATTTTGGCTTTATTGGTTCTGTCCTTGTTATCGCCCTTTATCTCATGCTGATTTACCGTATGTTGAAGATTACTCTTAGATCAAATAACCAGTTCTACACCTATATTTCCACAGGTTTGATTATGATGTTGCTATTCCATATCTTTGAGAATATCGGTGCTGTGACAGGTTTGCTTCCTTTGACGGGGATTCCCCTACCTTTCATTTCTCAAGGTGGATCGGCTATTATCAGTAACTTGATTGGTATTGGCTTGCTTTTATCTATGAGTTACCAGACTAATTTAGCTGAAGAAAAGAGCGGAAAAGTTCCATTCAAACGGAAAAAGGTTGTATTAAAACAAATCAAATAAGGAGAAAATCATGGTTAAAGTAGCAGTCATGTTAGCCCAAGGCTTTGAAGAAATTGAAGCTTTGACAGTTGTGGATGTTTTGCGTCGGGCAAATATCACTTGTGATATGGTTGGGTTTGAAGAGCAAGTGACTGGTTCGCATGCAATCCAAGTAAGAGCAGATCGTGTCTTTGATGGTGATTTATCAGACTATGATATGGTTGTTCTTCCTGGTGGCATGCCTGGTTCTGCACATTTGCGCGATAATCAGGCCTTGATTCAAGAGTTGCAAAGCTTCGAGCAAGAAGGAAAAAAACTAGCAGCCATTTGTGCTGCTCCAATTGCCCTCAATCAAGCAGGAGTATTAAAAAACAAGCAGTACACTTGCTATGATGGCGTTCAAGAGCAAATCCTTGATGGTCAATACGTCAAGGAAACAGTAGTGGTAGATGGTCATTTGACAACCAGTCGGGGCCCTTCAACAGCCCTTGCCTTTGCCTACGAGTTGGTGGAGCAACTAGGAGGAGACGCAGAGACTTTACGAACAGGAATGCTCTATCGAGATGTCTTTGGTAAGAATCAGTAAAACGGCTCCATAATTCCTAAAGGGTGCTAATTACTAAAAATATTATATCTCTATCTATAGAGCCGTATTTTTTAAGAGGCTGGGACAAAAAGATTTTGATTTTCGGAATTCTTTATTATAAATTTTAAAA
>CAURHZ010000156.1:0-4434 GCA_963524345.1 uncultured Streptococcus sp. | reverse complement strand
TCGATAATAGTAGTTTAATTGTATCACAAATATGGAGGAGAACCTATAGGAAATTGTCATCAATTCCCTTTTCATGCATTATAAAAAAACCAAAAGGTTGTGCCTTCTGGTTTTTAATCGTGATATTTTTTTAAAGGATTAAAAGAAAATCTTAGTCTTCTTTTTTCTTTCGAGCAAGACCCAAACCTGTTGCGATCACACCAAGTAAGCCAAGGCTGGTAAGAGCGGTTGCTGATTCTGTACCTGTGTGTGGCAATACTTCTTTCACCTTCACAACATCTGAGACCAAATTTTCTTCAACTTTTTGCTCTACCATTGGCGCAGGCGTATGGTAGCCAATAGTTGGTTTAGGCTCTGGCTTAGGTGCTGGTTGTGGTTTTGGCTGTGGTTCTGGCTGTGGTTCCGGTTGTGGCTCCGGTTGTGGTTCTGGCTGTGGTTCCGGTTGTGGTTCTGGCTGCGGCTCTTCTTTTGTAACAAGAATATTATTTTTATGCCATTCTACAGTCGGTTTTACAGTTTCTTTTAGCACCGGATCCTTTTCCAATTCAGGAGCGGTTGGCTTCACTGGTTGTTCAGGAACTTTTGGTTCTACCTTGTAAAGTGGACAAGCTGGCGGAACAGGAACTTCCTTTTCAGCTGGAACGTCTTTGATTTCAGGTTTTTCAGGGGCTGTTGGAGCAGTTGGTGCGGTTGGTTTCACCGGCTCATCTCCTGGATCTTGTGGAAAGGCAACGTTTGAATTGATTGAGAACCAATAGAGGGTTGCTTCATCTGTCGCATTGGCTCCCTTTGCAGTGAACTCAAGATGGCCGTCTTTCAAGATAACTGCACCACCACCATAGTAGAGATACGGACTTTTGGGATCATCCCATCCTTTAGTTGAACTTGAAGGATCCGCATTAAAGGTTGCACCTTCATTCATGTACTGGTTTTGTTCCTTGGCAAATACTTCCTTAGTAGTTGGATTTTGGTCAACACTAGAATTTGGCAATTTAATAAATTCTTTATTTCCAATATTTACAGACTCTACGTGAGGTGTATTTTGGTGCTTCATCCGTGGAGTATAGGTCAAAATCCCTGATCCGGCATCAACTGAATAAGTACCGACAATATCAGAATTATCCCCAAATTGATAGTCTTCTGTTCCGATAGAATGACCATTTCCTCCACCTGAAGCATTGACTGTCGTCACATCAAGGACAGTTTCTTCACTGACTGAGAAACCATTCCCATCCCAAGTTGCTTTTTGACCAACGATCTTCAATGGATTGTCAGCATCATTAAAGACTTGAGCGCTACCGAAGTTTGCATAGCCACGCTTCACAGCGGCATCTGCTCCATCAAGACTAGGGTTACTACCATCTGAATAAGGATCCCAAGTGCCACGAACAGTGTTTCCATTGATATCTTTAGCTTCTACAAGAAGGGTGCGAGGTTTATCGTTTTCAACATAAGAAGCTCCATTCCAGTGGTTTAAGGAATTCAAAGCTAAAATGGCATTATGGTTAGCTAAATTAATCAATTGATCATTTTCATCATAAAATTCAACATCAACACCAACTGTGACGGGTTGGTCTGTGTCAGTTGAGCTACCGATTGTCATTGTCACTGCTGGATCATTGTATATTTGAACGATTCCTCGACCGTCATTGGATGGCAAACTTTTCACTTCATACTTATAGACCACTTTAGCGATACGCTTGATATCACGACCTTCTTTGATATTAGCCTGGCGAAGACCTTTGTATGTGACGTCGAACTTATCTCCAACTTTGACGACTGCCCATTCAATTTCATTATCTGCATATGGGTTCGTTGTTGTCAAATCGGAATCTTGTAGGTTCTTGGTTTCATACATCTTGGTAGCTTTACCATCCCCATACAAGCGAGATTGACCTTCTTTTGTCAAAAAAGTAGTAAGACCTGTTGTTTGGTGGTAAAGCGTCGTTGTTTCCCCATCTGCCAACTCTTCTGGAAGGAAGGTCAAATCTTGTTTGTACTTCTCAGGATTTCCTCCACGCTCTGCAACCATTTTATTGAAGGCATCTTTAGCATCATCGTATTGCGCTTTTTTCTTCTTGTATAGTTCATTATCAATCAAGTAAGCTGCCTGCGCTTCATCATAGAGACGCTTTTTCTCCTTGTAGTCAGCCAATTTGATGTCGTAAGCCTTTTGAGCCAAATTGTTTTCGGTTTCAACAGCTTGTTTGGCTTTAACAGACTCAATATAAGCTTTAAAAGCAGTTTGGTATTCTTCAAAGGCTTTTTCGTATGACGCTTTTACAGCCTGATTATCTGCTAGGACAGCAGCATTTTCAGCGACAGCTTTCTCGTAAGCAGCTTGCTCTTTGTTATAGGTTTCAACTTCCTTGTCATAAGCTGCCTGAGCCGCTGCATTTTTCGCATCTACAACTGCTTTTTCCTTCTCATAAGTTGCTTGATTCGCTGCAACTTCTGCCTTATAGTCTGCTACAGTTTTATCCATAGCAATGGCTTGCTTCGCATAATCTTGCTCAGCGGTTTTTTCATCTGCTTGGGTCTTTGCTTCTGTTTCTGTAACTTCAAGTCCAGTAGTCGCTGCATCTGTTTTCGCAGTCTCCAAATAATCTGGTACAGCAACTTCTTTAGTCTCAGTTGTCGATCTTGTTGGAGTAGCCGTTGTTGAAGTGACTGTTGTAGTAGCTGAAGCAACTTCATCTGCAGAAACAGATGCAGCACCTGCTACTGCAAGAACCGTAGCGACTGCTACAGAACCAAAAGCGACAGACGTTTTACGCAAGGCATATTTGGTAGTCTTGCTATCTTTAATTAGTGACATATAATTCCTTCTAACCTCTTTTTCAAATTTCTCGTTATAAAAATCAACACTTTAAACGCTAGTGTCGATTTTTGTAAAGAGATATTAACACTTACCCCCCTTATGTGTCAATATTATTTTTTAATTTTTTTCACATCTCCATTCAAATTTTGCTTCTTTTTTGATAAAACTCCTTGTTTATAAAAGTTTTCTTTTTAGTTTTCTTCTATATATATCAAACGTTTGACATCTGATTTTTGCCGGTTCATTTTTCTAAAAAAATTTTTTTAACTTTATTTACAGAAATAAAAATAGAATAAACTGCAGAATTTCTTTTACTAATAGGCTTTATAACTTATGCAAACGTGTCTCCTTGTTCTGTTTTTATCACTAATTTGTACTATTTTTAAAGTGCGGGGAAATTTTGTGTCAAACGTTTTTTAGTTTTTCATTTTTATGAATCAAAAACCCCTATTTAAGGCTATTTTCTAATACTTCCATGAAAATTTTCAAACAGGCTTCCATTCTTAAATTGACACTATCTAGTGAAATGTCGTATACTTATTGGCATCGATAGAACAATTTACTTTAAACTGTTCAACGAACTATACAAACAAGTATGTGGGAGAAAAAAATGAAACAAGAAAAAAATAGTGTCTCTGAAAAAGGGCACGGCTATTTCCGCAAACGCAACAAGGCATTGGTCTCTATGATCACCCTTTTTGGAGCCTTGATGGTAAGCTCTGTTGCCATGGCTGACGAGATCAACACCAATCCGACTTCTGAGATCCCAGCAACCGCTCAACCAGTAGCAACCAACACCAGTACTCCTACCACTACTAGTGAAGAAGGTGCTACGACGGAAGCAACTTCTTCGCCATCGGAAACAACACCAACTGTAACTGCCACTCAACCGGTCAGTGCAACTCCAGCAACTACTTATAATACTCCAAAAATCACCAACGACGTCACCTTTGATAAAGCGACTTATAAAAGTGGGGAAGACGTCCGCATTTCCATCAACACCCCTGAAGTGGTTTCTTCTGATGTCACTGTCTCTCATTTAGATCAGGTCATTTATGAAAAGAAAAACGTTGAAGGTAGCGAGCTGACAATTCCAAGTACGGTCTTTTCACCTAATGCTGGATTTATCGTTGATGTCCTTGGTAAGAAAGCAGATGGCTCCCAAGCCTTTCATAAGGCAGCGGGGCTTGCTGTTGAAGATGACTGGACGATCTACCCACGTTATGGGGTGGTTGCCGGCTCAAAAGACAATCACAACTCCATCACCAATGATCAGGTAGAAGGCTACAAGAATAGTATTGACCAATTGGCCAATATGCACATCAACAACTACTTCTTCTACGACGTTTACAATACGCCAGCGAATCCATTCCCAGCAAATGTTGAACGTTTCACTCAAGACTGGGCGACTTTCTTGATTCCAAATAGCGAAACAGATCCTGACAAGCGCAAGTCCTACTTACCTGTCATCGATACAGAAGCAGTCAAGGAGCTGGTGGATCATGTCCATACAACTGGTGCCAAAGCCATGCTGTATAACATGATTTATGCGGTTTCCCTCGAAGAAGGGGTCCCAAATGAAGTAAAAAGTGCCATTGTTCGCAATCTACAAG
>CAURHZ010000155.1:0-4459 GCA_963524345.1 uncultured Streptococcus sp. | reverse complement strand
ACATTCTTATCTTTCGTAATGGTACCGATACCCTTGTGAACATCCACTCCGTAGCTGCGAAGAAGACCCGCAACACCACCGACGAGGGTATTTACGACCTTGTTCTTGGTTTCAAGAACCTTATCCATATCTACTGAGAAACTTGGATTTTCAATGATAATACCACGGTTGGCCGCATGTCCGATATTTTCGATAATTTCAGCGTTGTGGAGGTAAGTCTTAGTTGGGATACATCCGCGGTTCAAGCACGTTCCACCAAGTTCAGATTTCTCAACAAGAGCAACTTTACCACCTAGTTGAGCTGCCTTAATAGCAGATACGTAGCCAGCAGGGCCCCCACCGATTACTACGATATCATAAGCGTCATCGCTCTTATTGTCATCGTTTGAAGCACTTGCTGCAGCTGGTGCTGGACTCGCTTCTGGTGCTGCTACTCCAGCTGTAGGGATGTTTTCCCCTTCTTCACCAAGGTAACCGATCACTTCTGTTACAGGAACAGTTTCGCCGTCCCCTTTCAAGATAGCAATCAAGTAACCGTCTTCTTCCGCTTCCAACTCCATGCTGACTTTGTCTGTCATGATTTCAAGGAGAACTTCTCCTTCTTTTACAAATTCGCCGACTTTCTTATTCCACTGAACGATTTGTCCTTCGGTCATATCTACGCCGGCTTTTGGCATAATAACTTCTAAGGCCATTTTATTTCCCTCTTTTTCTTGTTTCTATTCTCTCTCGTTGATTAGACCAACATTGAAATCGGGTCTTCAATCAAGGCTTTCAAGTCTTTCATGAATTTGGCACCAGCCATCCCATCGACTACTCGGTGGTCAATGGTCAAGCCCAAGCTCATGATTGGACGAATAACAATTTCACCATTCACAACCACTGGTTTTTCAACCGTTGCACTAACGCCAAGGATGGCAGAGTTTGGTTGGTTGATAATCGGTCCAAATGATTGAACGCCAAACATTCCCAAGTTACTGATGGTAAAGGTTGAGTTTTGCAATTCACTTGGAGCAAGCTTACCATCCAAGGTACGTCCGATAACGTCCTTGAAGGCTACCACCAACTCTGACAAGGTCATTTTTTCTGCATTGTAGACAACCGGTGTCATCAGTCCATTGTCCATCCCAACTGCCATCGCTAAGTTGACATAGTTATGAGTAATGATGGTTTTGCCATCTTCTGTCAATGACGCATTGATGTATGGGTGTTTCATCAAGGTCTTAACCACTGCTAGAGAAAGCAAATCTGTTACAGTGACTTTCTTGCCAGTGGCTTCCATGATTGGATCCAATACCTTCTTACGAAGGGCCAACATTTGAGACATATCAACGTCATAGTTCAAAGTAAAGGTTGGTGCTGTCAAGTAAGATTCCACCATCCGTTGAGCGATCACCTTCCGCATTGGTGTCATCGGAATCCGCTCGATCTCACCATAAGGTGTCACATTATCTGGAGCTTCCTCCACCTTCTCGATTTGAGCCGGTGACTTAATGGTCTCATTCTCGATATTTTCAGGAAGGAAAGCAAGGACGTCCTTCTTCATGATCTTGCCACGATGACCAGTTCCTTGGATTTCTTGCCAAGCAATATTGTGTTCTAAAGCAATTCGTTTTGCAAGTGGTGAAATGCGAACCACATTTGTGTCTTTATAGGTTTCCACGTCTTCTTTGTGGACACGACCGTTTGCGCCTGAACCAGAAACATCATAGAGGTTGATCCCAAGATCATCCGCTAACTTTCTAGCCGCAGGAGTCGCTCTTAGCTTATCATCAGCCATGACCTCTCCTATTCTATTATAAGATATCAAGGACGTAGAGGAGAAAGAAAAAATAGGAGATTGACGCTGTGTTCGATGAACACAAGGAAATCTATCTTTTTTTCACAGTCCTCCGTCCGGATTCAGTTATAAGATACTAAGGGCGTTTAAAAGCGACCGAAAAATAGGAAATCGACGCAGACTTCGATGAAGTCAAGGAGATTTATCTTTTTTCCGAGCTTTTAGCCCGTGCTCTAATTTAAATGACATTACATAATTTATGTTATGTATTATTCTTTATTGTACGTTTTACGAATGGCTTCTTTGATGCTTTCAACTGTTGGAATCATTGCATTCTCAAGATTTTGTGCGTAAGGCATTGGCACATCTTCCCCCGCACAACGTCGGATTGGTGCATCCAAGTAATCAAATGCTTCTGATTCAGAAATGATAGCTGAAATTTCACCGATATAGCCACTTGTTTTGTGGGCATCATTGACAAGGACTACTTTTCCTGTCTTCTTGACAGAATTAATGATGATCTCTTTATCGAGTGGGACCAAAGTCCGTGGGTCTACTACTTCTACTGAGATACCTTCTTCTGCCAATTCTTCAGCGGCTTGCATCACGCGACGAAGCATTTTTCCGTAGGTTACGACAGTGACGTCAGTTCCTTCGCGTTTGATTTCTCCGACACCAAGAGGAATCGTGTAGTCTGGATCAACTGGCACTTCCCCTTTTTGGTTGAATTCTGATTTATATTCAAGAATGATAACTGGGTTGTTATCACGAATAGATGACTTGAGAAGTCCCTTCATATCCGCTGGAGTTCCAGGAGCAACAACTTTCAAACCAGGAATATGAGTAAACCATGATTCCAAAGATTGGGAGTGTTGAGCTGCAGATCCAACTCCGTTACCAGCAGCACAGCGAATGGTCATCGGGACTTGCCCTTTTCCACCAAACATGTAGCGAGTTTTAGCAGCTTGGTTGACAATAGCATCCATGGCAATTACTGAGAAATCCATGAAGGTCATATCAACGATTGGGCGAAGTCCGGTCATGGCTGCACCTGCTGCTGCACCTGAAATCGCAGCCTCAGAAATCGGACAGTCACGGACACGTTCTGGACCGAATTCCTCAAGCATTCCTACTGAAGTTCCGAAGTCTCCACCGAAAACTCCGACATCTTCCCCCATCAACAATACATTTTCGTCGCGACGCATTTCCTCAGACATAGCAAGGATAATGGTATCGCGGAAAGACATTAATTTAGTTTCCATAATTCTCTACTCCCCCTTAGTCTGCGTAAATATCTTCGAAAGCTGATTCAAGTGGAGGGAATGGGCTTTCTTCCGCAAATTTCACTGAAGCATCCACTGCTTCTTTTACTTCTTCTTGGATCTGATCCAATTCTTCTGCGCCCGCAATCTCATTTTCAAGGAGATACTTGCGAAGGTTTTCGATTGGATCTTTCTTCTTCCACTCTTCTACTTCTTCACGAGTCCGGTATTTACCAGGGTCAGATGAAGAGTGACCAAGCCAACGATAGGTGACACTTTCAATCAAGACAGGTCCTTTACCAGAGCGGACGTGTTCAACAGCTTTTTGGAATCCTTCATAGACATCGATAACGTTATTTCCATCAGGAATAAACATTCCAGGAATGCCGTAAGCAGCACTACGTTCGTGGATATGCTGGATATTGGTCATTTTCTTGATGTCAGCAGAGATTCCATAACCGTTATTGATACAGTAGAAAATTACTGGAAGATTCCAAATAGAAGCCATATTCACCGCTTCGTGGAAGACACCTTCATTGGTTGCACCATCGCCAAAGAAGCAGACGACAATCTTACCAGTCTTTTTCATTTGTTGAGTAAGGGCAGCACCTACTGCAATTCCCATACCACCACCAACGATCCCGTTGGCACCAAGGTTACCTGCATCCAGGTCGGCGATGTGCATTGATCCACCCTTCCCCTTACAAGTACCGGTATACTTACCAAGGATTTCGGCCATCATGCCATTCAAATCGATTCCTTTAGCAATGGCTTGTCCGTGTCCACGGTGGTTAGATGTCAGCAAATCATCGTCGTTTAAAGCCAACATAGCTCCAACGTTTGCTGCTTCTTCCCCAACAGAAAAGTGCGTCATTCCTGGCACTTTCCCTTTTTTTACTAACTGTGCAATTTTTAAGTCCATGCGACGGATTTCTTCCATTTTACGGAACATTTCCAATAAGAGACTTTTATCTAATGTTGCCATCATTTCGCCTTTCTTAGCATTTATTCATTCATTTTTATTCTAGCCAAAAATGAAAGCACTGTCAAAAATAATGCTCAAATGATTTCACAAACTATATACCTTGGACGGAGGTTTTATAAGCATTTTTAACTTCAAATAAAATATTTCACAAACTTTTCTCTTCTTCCTTTGCTATACATATAAAAAACCGATAGGATCCTATCCTACCGGTCGTTATCTTATGATTGGCGTTGACCAAAGTCATGAATCATTTGTTCCATTACTTCACGACTAGGTGTTGTAAGCATATAGAGGTAATCTCCCTGAAGTTCCGCAAAAGCTGCTGGCATGTCTTTCTTGACACGGAATTGATCATGGTATTTAGCCAAAACTTCTTCCTCTGACAGAGCATAAGCTACATTGGCACGACGAGAGGTCGCCAAGCAATAAAGG
>CAURHZ010000154.1:0-4465 GCA_963524345.1 uncultured Streptococcus sp. | reverse complement strand
GTCCATATTCACTAAGAACCAGATGGTCATCGCCGATGTAGTCTTGCAAGCGTTTATTGGCTTTAGGATAAAACACATCCAGCCCTGTTCCAATCACTGCAATGGTTTTTCCACCATTCTGGAGAGCTGCCATATGAGCTGCTGTGTCAATGCCCTTGGCTAATCCACTGACGACAACCAGTTCATTTTCCAAGCCTTGAATGACTTTTTCAACTGACTTAGCTCCCTGTTTGCTACAAGCACGACTGCCCACGACCGCTACCTTCGGGAATTTCAAGAGGTCAAGTTTCCCCTTGTAAAATAAAAGCACAGGCGCGTCATATATTTCACTCAAATCCCAAGGATAACAGTCATCTAAAATAGAGAAAGATGGAAATTTTTGAAACTCCTTCTCCAGATGCACATCGTCTATCTGAAAATAACGTTCCATAAAAACAGCTGGATTTCGGCAACCTGATATATCTGCAATATCACCCAACAAAAGCTCCTGATCAACATTTTCACCGTATTCTAGGACTGTCAAAATCTGTTGATTGGTCAAACCTGATTTTTTTAACTTATAGATTTCATAGTTTGTGATTTTCATAAATAGCTCCATTTCTTTTTCTACTCATCTATTTATTCGTAAAACAAATAAAAAAGAAGACCATTTGATCTTCTTTTATTTATCTTTGTTGTTTGATATTTAAAGTTTATCAACAATAAAATATTTTTCTTTATACTTCTACTCTTCATCCATACTCAAGACGCTGAGGAAGGCTTCTTGTGGAACTTCTACTGATCCGATAGCTTTCATGCGCTTCTTACCTGCTTTTTGTTTTTCAAGGAGTTTGCGTTTACGAGAAACGTCACCACCATAACATTTAGCAAGTACGTTCTTACGAAGGGCCTTGATATCAGTACGAGCTACAATCTTGTGTCCAATAGCTGCTTGGATTGGAACCTCAAATTGTTGACGAGGGATGATCTTCTTGAGCTTATCAACGATGAGTTTCCCACGTTCATAAGCAAAATCCTTGTGAACGATAAAGCTGAGGGCATCCACCTTGTCTCCATTGAGAAGGATATCCATTTTCACCAGCTTAGATGGGCGGTACTCTGACAATTCGTAGTCAAAACTTGCATAACCACGAGTCGAAGACTTAAGTTTGTCAAAGAAATCAAAGACGATTTCAGCAAGAGGAATTTGATAGATAACATTAACCCGATTGTCATCAATATAGTCCATAGTCACAAAGTCCCCACGCTTGCGCTGAGCCAGCTCCATTACTGCTCCGACGAACTCCTGTGGTACCATGATTTGCGCCTTAACATAAGGCTCTTCAATGGTCGCAATCTTAGTTGGGTCTGGGAACTCAGATGGGTTAGACACATCCATAAACTCACCGTCGGTCAAATTAACCTTATAGATAACGGACGGAGCTGTCATGATGAGGTCGATGTTAAACTCACGCTCTAAACGTTCCTGGATAACATCCATATGGAGAAGTCCAAGGAAACCACAACGGAAACCAAATCCAAGCGCCTGCGATGTTTCTGGTTCAAACTGCAGACTGGCATCGTTGAGTTGCAATTTTTCAAGGGCTTCACGAAGGTCATTGTACTTGTTTGACTCAATTGGATAGAGACCCGCAAAGACCATAGGATTCATCTGCTTGTAGCCATATAATGGCTCAGCCGCAGGATTGGTTGCCAAAGTAACTGTATCACCCACACGAGTATCCTGAACCGTCTTAATAGATGCTGCAATATAACCAACATCACCAGTCGCAAGGAAATCACGACCAACTGCTTTCGGAGTAAAAATACCGACTTCGGTCACATCAAAGGTCTTGCCATTGCTCATAAGCTGAATCTTATCGCCAGGTTTAACCACCCCATCCATGACACGCACTTGAAGAATAACCCCACGGTAAGCATCGTAAACCGAGTCGAAAATCAAGGCCTTAAGTGGTGCCGTCACATCACCTGTTGGTGCTGGTACTTTTTCTACGATTTGCTCGAGAATTTCTTCAATACCGATTCCAGCCTTGGCAGATGCTAAGACTGCTTCGCTGGCATCCAAACCAATGACATCTTCAATCTCTGTACGCACGCGCTCAGGATCTGCAGCTGGTAGGTCAATTTTGTTAATAACGGGCATGATTTCCAAATCATTGTCCAAGGCAAGATAAACGTTGGCAAGGGTTTGGGCCTCAATCCCTTGAGCAGCATCAACTACCAAAATCGCTCCCTCACAGGCAGCGAGCGAACGTGAAACTTCATAAGTGAAGTCTACGTGCCCCGGCGTGTCAATCAAGTGAAAAATATAAGTTTCCCCATCTTTTGCAGTATAATTCAGCTCAATGGCATTCAACTTAATGGTAATCCCACGTTCCCGTTATAGATCCATGCTATCCAAAAGCTGAGCTTGCATTTCACGGCTTGAAACAGTCTCTGTCTTTTCCAAAATGCGGTCTGCTAAAGTTGATTTCCCGTGGTCAATATGGGCGATAATAGAGAAGTTACGGATCTTCTCCTGTCGTTTTTTCAGTTCTTCTAAGTTCATGATTCTCTTCCTTTCAGGGTATCTATTTATTATAAATTGTTTTTGACATTTTGACAAGACCATACCCTGCTAGGAGTACTAATCTTCAGCGACAAAGCCGTCATTTTCGATAAAGTGATGTTCTGTCATTCCTTGGTCAGTAAAGACAATCCCATGAAGGACCCCACCGTAGACAGCTCCTCCGTCCATCCCAATCTTACCATCTTCTGTAGTCCAAAGCTCAGCTGTACCTCGGTCTTGCTTTAACAAACCATAAACTGGTGTATGACCAAAGACAATGGTTTTTTCAGTATGATTTTCGGCTTCGTGGAATGGTTTTCTAAGCCAGACTTTTTTATAATCTGTGGTTTCATGCCAGTCATCCAAGGTTAAATCAATACCTGCGTGAACAAAGATATACTTATCTGTCTCTACCACAAACGGCATTTGACGAATAAATTCAACCAAGTCTGCCGCTTCAGTAGCAACACGCTTAGCATCTTCAACCCCTTCAACTGAGGCATCCAAGGGACGACCTAGGATAGAGTTAATGGTTGTATCTCCACCATTGCGACGATAGTGGTCATAGCTTTCTTCTGGGTCATCGAGCCAAGTCAAAAACATATACTCGTGGTTTCCTGATAGACAGATTGCCCCTTGATTGTCGACCAAGTCCTTAACCATTTCTAGAACACGGCGACTATCTTCACCACGGTCAATCAAGTCCCCTAGAAAGAGCAACTGAGTCTGACCATCCCATGTTTTGAGAAGGTCTTCTAGCATCCCAGCTTTTCCATGAACATCTCCAATTACATAATAGTCTGTCATCTTATTTCTCCCTGTTTCTCAACAATTCTCTGGCTTGCGTCAGGGCTGCTTCCGTCACATCATCACCTGCCAACATCTTGGCAACTTCCTCCACTCGCTCTTCAACCGTCAAGAGACGAACAGTCGAAACCGTTGAATGCTCATTGCTAATCTTCTCAATAAAGAATTGATAATCCGCAATCGCAATCACTTGTGGCAAATGGGAAATAGCCAAAACTTGACCATGTTGGCCAATCTTGTGAATCTTCTGCGCAATAGCCTGAGCAACACGACCTGAAACTCCCGTATCCACTTCATCAAAGACAATGCTGGTCTTACCTTCTTTACGTGAAAAGGCAGACTTGATAGCTAGCATGAGACGGGATAATTCCCCACCGGACGCAACCTTGACCAAGGGTTTAAAGTCTTCGCCAGGGTTGGTTGAAATGTAAAACTCAACTGTTTCATTGCCCTCACGGCTGAATTTGCCCTTGCTAAAACGAACCTGAAACTGAGCTTTTTCCATATACAGGTCCTGTAGTTCTTGTTTAATCTCAGATTCTAATTGCTGAGCCAAATCATGACGAGCAGATGCAAGCTGACCTGCCAAATCGACAAGATTGACTTCCAATTTCTTGAGCTCTGCTTCCATGTCTTCAGATGAAAGATTATTGCCCGTCAAGAGATTGTATTCTTCCGTAATCTTGGCGAAATAAAGCAAAACATCATCAACAGTCCCACCGTACTTACGCGTAATGGTATGAAGGAGATCCAAACGATTCTCGACCTGCATGAGACGATTACCATCAAAATCAAGGTCCTCAATAATAGCTTCCAGACGTTTGCTAATGTCTTCTAAGACATAGTAGTTCTCAGATAGTGAGCTTGAAATTTCACGATATTCCGGGTCATACTCTTCGACACTCTCCATATCATTCATGGCTGAACGAACATTGGCTAGACTTGAAAAGTCTTCATTGTCCAACATACTATAGGCATTGGTCAGCGTATCCGCAATATTTTTATGGTTGAGCAGTTTCTCTCTCTCTTGATTGAGAACCAGATCTTCTCCAGCTTGCAAGTTTGCTGCCTCAATCTCTGCCATTTGAAATTCCAACATTTCGATACGTG
>CAURHZ010000153.1:0-4478 GCA_963524345.1 uncultured Streptococcus sp. | reverse complement strand
ATGTTCTCACTTGCTATCCAAGAGCATGTAACAATTGATAAATTGGCATTGACAGACCTATTCTTCTTGCCACACTTCAACAAACCATACAACTACATCACAATGGCTGCACTTACAGCTGAAAAATAAAAATGAATGAGCTATCTGGCCTTAAGTTAAGGTCAGATAGTTTTTTAAGTCGATGTGTACCCATACAATTATGATTTTTTTATCTTGTGATTCCTTCTAATCTGACTTAAAATGAAATGGTAGCTACCAATATAAATGATGAGGATACAAAAAATGACTGAAAATCGTTATGAATTAAATAAAAACTTGGCACAGATGCTCAAGGGCGGTGTAATCATGGACGTTCAGAACCCTGAACAGGCCCGTATTGCAGAGGCTGCTGGTGCGGCAGCTGTGATGGCCTTGGAACGGATTCCAGCTGATATTCGTGCAGCTGGTGGCGTTTCCCGCATGAGTGATCCAAAGATGATTAAGGAAATCCAAGAAGCGGTTAGTATTCCAGTAATGGCCAAGGTCAGAATCGGGCACTTTGTTGAGGCTCAGATTTTAGAGGCGATTGAAATTGACTATATCGATGAGAGTGAAGTTTTATCGCCAGCTGACGACCGTTTCCATGTGGATAAGAAAGAATTCCAAGTTCCTTTTGTTTGTGGTGCTAAGGATTTGGGTGAAGCTTTGCGCCGTATCGCTGAGGGTGCTTCCATGATTCGTACCAAAGGAGAACCAGGTACAGGAGATATTGTTCAAGCTGTTCGTCATATGCGTATGATGAATCAAGAAATTCGCCGCATTCAAAATCTACGTGAGGACGAACTTTATGTTGCTGCTAAGGACTTGCAAGTCCCTGTAGAATTGGTTCAATATGTTCATGAACATGGAAAATTGCCAGTTGTAAACTTTGCGGCTGGAGGCGTTGCAACGCCAGCAGATGCTGCGCTAATGATGCAATTAGGGGCAGAAGGTGTCTTTGTCGGTTCAGGTATTTTCAAGTCAGGAGATCCTGTTAAACGAGCGAGTGCCATTGTCAAAGCGGTAACCAATTTCCGTAATCCTCAAATCCTAGCTCAAATCTCTGAAGATTTAGGAGAAGCCATGGTTGGTATCAATGAAAATGAAATCCAAATTCTCATGGCAGAGCGAGGAAAATAGATGAAAATCGGAATATTGGCCTTGCAAGGGGCCTTTGCAGAACATGCAAAAGTACTAGATAAATTAGGTGTCACTAGTGTTGAAATCAGAAATCTAGATGATTTTCAGAAACATCAGAGTGACTTTTCAGGTTTGATTTTGCCTGGTGGGGAGTCTACAACCATGGGCAAGCTCTTACGAGACCAAAACATGCTGCTTCCCTTTCGAGAAGCCATTCTATCTGGTTTACCAGCCTTTGGAACCTGTGCAGGTTTGATTTTGCTGGCTAAGGAAATTACTTCTCAGGAAGAGAGTCATCTAGGAACTATGGATATGGTGGTCGAGCGCAATGCCTATGGGCGCCAATTAGGAAGTTTCTACACGGAAGCAGAATGTAAAGGAGTTGGTCAGATTCCGATGACTTTTATCCGTGGTCCGATTATCAGTAGTGTTGGAGAAGGTGTAGAAATTCTAGCAACAGTTGATAATCAAATCGTTGCAGCCCAAGAAAAAAATATGTTGGTAACTTCTTTTCATCCAGAATTGACTGATGATGTGCGCTTGCACCAGTACTTTATAAATATGTGTAAAGAAAAAAGATAGTAAAAAAGCGCAAAAAATCACTTCCTGTGCTATACTGTAATTGAAATTTTTTTAATTTGGGCGTTAGAACTGTTTCCTCAGTCCTAGCGCCTTTTCTTTTTGATAAGTATGCTTGGTGGAGAGTAGTTTGTAAATGATTCTGAGAATCTTATGAGCACAAGCAATGACTGCTTTCATCTTGCTTCCTTTTTGGGAAATTCGATTGTAAAACTCTAAGCAGGATCTGCCTGCTTAGAGTTTTACATATGCTACTATCTTGGTTATAGCTAACTTAAATTCTCATTTATTAAGTATACCTAAGTTTTATGTTTAAATTTTGTATAGAATAGCTGTACCTCTTAATAAAGCTATGTTTACGCTTTCAATTAAGCGTCATTTATGATACTATTATGGTAATAGAAAAAATTCTTAGTTTGCTAAAGACCTTTATTTGAGATCCAGAGGAAATAGAAATTTTATCCATTAAAAATACGTTTCATAAGTTACTTACTTGATATTAATAGAATTCCAATATTGTATAATTAAATCAAAGATGACACTGGAATCAGGAGGATTTATTATGGTTAATAATGTAGCTGTTAAAGTCTCAAACCTTTCAAAAGAATTTTCGTTAGGGCAAGACAAAACTGTCTCTATTTTGCAAGATGTTTCTTTATCTGTCAATTATGGGGAATTTGTATCAATACTTGGTGTCAGTGGTTCTGGAAAGTCTACTTTGCTAAGTTGCTTATCAAGTTTATCTGAACCAACAAGTGGCGAAGTTGTTATCAATGGTGTAAATCCATACACCTTAAAAGAAGGGAAGCTTGCTAAATTTAGAAGGCAAGATATTGCAATAATTTTTCAAAACTATAATCTGGTACCCGCTCTACCTGTACTAGAAAATGTTACACTTCCTCTGAGACTCTCAGGAAAGAGTGTTGATAGCAATAAAGTAAAAAAAATGTTGGATAGTTTGAATTTTAAAGCAGAACTATCATCATTAGTTGCTACCTTATCAGGTGGAGAACAGCAAAAAGTGGCTATTACTCGTGCAATAATAGCTGATAGTAAAATTATTTTTGCTGATGAGCCAACAGGAGCTCTGGACAGCGTCTCAAGAAAACTTATATTTGAAACCCTTTGTAATTTAGCGAGTCAAGGAAAATGTGTTCTTATGGTCACTCATGATATTGAGTTGGCTTCAAAAACTGACAGAGCACTCATTTTAAAAGACGGAAAAATATCTCGACAAATTATTAAACCTTCAGCTGATGAGCTCTACCAAGCACTTGAAAGTAGTAAAGATTAATTTGAGGAGGATTTATTATGCTAAAATTAATCATTTACCAATTTCAGTACTCAAAAAGACAATGGTTAGGAACGATACCATTACTATTTGTATCTAGCCTAATTGTTGGAACATCTTTATTTGGTATTGCTAGTTCAATAAAGACTGCTAATATTAACGCTTCACAACTTTTTCAAATGTTAATAATTTTTGGCGGGACTACTCTATTTTTTCTTATTTCAAATAATATAAGACTGCTAATAGATATCTTTAAAAAGGATTACCAATTATGGGCTATCTTAGGCGCAAGCAGAACTCAGCTATCTTTATTAGTATCTGGACAGTTTTATTTAATGGCAGTGATTGTTAGTAGTATTGGTACAATACTTTCATTTATCATGGCAGACAGTTACTACAAATTTTTACAAAATTTATTAGGAAGAGATGAGTTACCTGATTTAGTTATTACAGCCAACATTCAATCAATTTTATTGAGTGTTTTTATAGTCCCAACAATTGTCGGGATAGGGGCTTACTTTTATTCAAGTCGAATACTTAAAATATCATCAATATTAAAACCAAAAAAGAAAAAAAGAAAAGTTACAGTAGCTGGATTTGTTAACATCTCTGTTCGTTTATTCCTATGGTTACTATGTGTAGGTTCTATTGTTTCAGCAGGTTTTATCAGAAACAAAGAAATAATTGAAAAACAGTCAAGCATAGTATTATTTTTATTAATTATTCATATCCTTATTATTCAATCACTATCTCCATCAATTCAAATGTTTCTAATAAAATTTTTAATGAGGATATTTCCAACTGAAAATTATGTAATTAATACAGGCTTTTGGAATCTACTATCCAATCCTAGCTATTTGAAAAGTATACAAACTTCAATGAGCATGGGAGTAACTCTCATTTCTGGGTTTATTCTTTACACCCAAAATATGTATTCATTCATGAATACAGCAAACGGAGTAAACGAAGCAAGAGCTTCCTTTATTGCTTATCTGTCTGCTCCAATTATTCTGATTATTACTAGTTCTATTTCTCTTACAATTTTATCTTCTAATAAAGATATTGAGGACATTAAACAGTTAAAGACACTGGGAATGTCAAGATTACAACTTTTTAAAATACGTATAGGCGAGGCAATAATACATTCGGTGTTAATTTTATTAGTGTCAGTAATTTTCAATTTAATTATTTTAATTTTAGTTAGCTTTATTGGCCAATTTTTAGGCCGTAGTTTAGTAGATATATCAGGTTTCTGGCAACCGAGTCTTATAGTTATTTCTTTGTTAGTTATTTTTTATAGTATTACAAAGGGATTTTATTTATTTCAAGATAGATAAATTGGAATAGTTACTGATTCAAAAAGAACACACTTATTGACATTGAAACCAAAGCAATACTAAAACTAAAGAGTCTGGGACAAAAGTCTAACCTTAAATATAAAAAGCGAACA
>CAURHZ010000152.1:0-4492 GCA_963524345.1 uncultured Streptococcus sp. | reverse complement strand
GATACAAGCGACCTTCGTGTAACAGAACTTGGACATATTCAACGTGGTGGTTCTCCAACTGCGCGTGACCGTGTTTTGGCATCACGTATGGGTGCTCATGCTGTTAAACTTCTTAAAGAAGGTATCGGTGGTGTTGCGGTTGGTATCCGTAACGAAAAAATGGTTGAAAATCCAATTCTTGGTACTGCAGAAGAAGGAGCATTGTTTAGCCTTACTGCAGAAGGTAAGATTGTGGTTAACAACCCACACAAAGCCGATATTGAGCTATCTAGCTTGAATAAGAGCTTGTCATAATTTATAATTTAGTTAATAAGACCAAAAAGGTCATATATATAAAGGAGTCACAAAAATCATGAACAAACGTGTAAAAATCGTTGCAACTTTGGGACCTGCGGTAGAAATCCGTGGTGGTAAAAAATTCGGTGATGACGGTTACTGGGGTGAAAAACTTGATGTTGAAGCTTCAGCTAAAAACATTGCTAAATTGATTGAAGCTGGTGCTAACACATTCCGTTTCAACTTCTCACACGGTGACCACCAAGAGCAAGGTGACCGTATGGCAACCGTTAAACTTGCTGAAAAACTTGCAGGTAAAAAAGTTGGTTTCCTTCTTGATACAAAAGGGCCAGAAATCCGTACTGAATTGTTTGAAGGAGATGCAAAAGAGTACTCTTACACAACTGGTGAAAAAATCCGTGTTGCTACTAAACAAGGAATCAAATCAACTCGTGATGTGATCGCATTGAACGTTGCTGGTGCTCTTGATATCTATGATGATGTTGAAGTTGGTCGTCAAGTTTTGGTTGACGATGGTAAACTTGGTCTTCGTGTAGTTGCTAAAGACGATGCAACTCGTGAATTTGAAGTTGAAGTTGAAAACGATGGTGTAATTGCTAAACAAAAAGGTGTTAACATCCCTAACACTAAAATTCCTTTCCCAGCTCTTGCTGAACGCGATAACGATGACATCCGCTTCGGTCTTGAACAAGGTATCAACTTCATCGCGATTTCATTTGTGCGTACTGCTAAAGACGTTAACGAAGTTCGTGCAATCTGTAAAGAAACTGGAAACGGACACGTTCAATTGTTCGCTAAAATCGAAAACCAACAAGGTATCGACAACTTGGATGAAATCATCGAAGCTGCTGATGGTATCATGATCGCTCGTGGTGACATGGGTATCGAAGTACCATTCGAAATGGTTCCAGTTTACCAAAAAATGATCATCAAGAAAGTCAATGCTGCTGGTAAAGTTGTTATCACTGCAACAAACATGCTTGAAACAATGACTGAAAAACCACGTGCAACTCGTTCAGAAGTATCAGACGTATTTAACGCTGTTATCGACGGAACTGACGCAACAATGCTTTCAGGTGAATCTGCAAACGGTAAATACCCACTTGAGTCAGTCACTACAATGGCTACAATCGACAAGAACGCTCAAACTCTTCTTAACGAATACGGACGTTTGAACTCAGATTCATTCGAACGTAACTCTAAGACAGAAGTAATGGCTTCAGCTGTTAAAGATGCTACTAACTCAATGGACATTAAATTGGTTGTAACTCTTACTAAGACTGGACATACTGCACGTTTGATCTCTAAATACCGTCCAAATGCTGATATCTTGGCATTGACATTTGACGAATTGACAGAACGTGGATTGATGTTGAACTGGGGTGTTATCCCAATGTTGACAGAAGCTCCATCATCAACTGACGATATGTTCGAAATCGCTGAACGTAAAGCAGTTGAAGCAGGTCTTGTACAATCTGGTGACGATATCGTTATCGTAGCTGGTGTACCACTTGGAGAAGCTGTTCGTACAAACACAATGCGTATCCGTACAGTACGCTAATTAAAATAAGAAAAAGCCTATCATATCAAGCTTTCTAGCCTGTATGATGGGCTTTTTCTGTATCAGGGGGCAAATAGGGTGCATAACGTTGTAAGAAACTCAGTTACCAATAAACACGATTCAGCTAATATAATTGAAAATGATGGAAAAAAGGGTGAATTTATGATATACTTTAACGTAGGACCTTTTTAGAAATTTTGAAAGAGTATAAAAAATTTAGAATGAGAAAAATTGTTATCAATGGTGGATTGCCCTTGCAAGGTGAAATCACTATTAGCGGTGCTAAAAATAGCGTTGTGGCATTAATTCCAGCCATTATTTTGGCTGATGATGTGGTGACTTTGGATTGTGTACCAGATATTTCTGATGTTGCTAGTCTTGTCGAAATTATGGAATTGATGGGAGCTACCGTTAAGCGTTATGACGATGTGTTAGAGATTGATCCTAGAGGTGTTCAAAATATTCCTATGCCTTATGGGAAAATCAATAGTCTTCGTGCATCTTATTATTTTTATGGAAGTCTTTTAGGTCGCTTTGGTGAAGCTACAGTTGGTTTGCCTGGAGGATGTGATTTGGGACCACGTCCTATTGACTTACACCTTAAGGCTTTTGAAGCAATGGGAGCTACTGTTAGCTACGAGGGAGATAACATGAAGTTATCTGCTAAAGATGTGGGACTTCATGGTGCAAGTATTTACATGGACACGGTTAGTGTAGGGGCAACGATCAATACGATGATTGCTGCGGTTAAAGCGAATGGTCGTACTATTATTGAAAATGCAGCCCGTGAGCCTGAGATTATTGATGTAGCTACTCTCTTGAATAATATGGGTGCCCATATCCGTGGTGCAGGAACTAATATCATCATTATTGATGGTGTTGACAAATTACATGGGACACGTCATCAGGTGATTCCAGACCGTATCGAAGCTGGAACATATATTTCCTTAGCTGCTGCAGTCGGCAAGGGGATTCGTATAAATAATGTTCTTTACGAACACCTAGAAGGATTTATTGCTAAGTTGGAAGAAATGGGAGTTAGAATGACTGTATCTGAAGACAGTATTTTTGTCGAAGAACAGTCTAATTTGAAAGCAATCAATATTAAGACAGCTCCTTACCCAGGCTTTGCAACTGATTTGCAACAACCGATTACGCCACTTTTACTAAGAACGAATGGTCGTGGTACAATTGTCGATACGATTTACGAAAAACGTGTAAATCATGTTTTTGAACTAGCAAAGATGGATGCGGATATTTCGACAACAAATGGTCATATTTTGTACACAGGTGGACGTGATTTGCGTGGGGCAAGTGTTAAAGCAACTGACCTGAGAGCTGGTGCAGCTTTAGTTATTGCTGGTTTGATGGCCGAGGGGCAAACTGAAATTACCAATATCGAGTTTATCTTACGTGGTTATTCTGATATTATCGAAAAATTACGTAATCTAGGAGCGGATATTAGACTTGTTGAGGATTAAACCGTAGAGGTGTTTATGAATATTTGGACCAAATTAGCAATGTTTTCTATCTTTGAAACGGATCGCTTGTATTTGCGTCCTTTCTTTTTTAGTGATAGTCAAGATTTCCATGAAATAGCTTCAAATCCTGAAAATTTACAATTTATTTTTCCAAGTCAAGCTAGTCTTGAAGAGAGTCAATATGCACTGGCCAATTATTTTATGAAGACTCCTTTAGGAGTGTGGGCTATTTGTGACAAGAAATCTGAGAAAATGATTGGTTCAATTAAGTTTGAAAAGCTAGATGAAATTAAAAAAGAAGCAGAACTTGGCTATTTTTTAAGAAAAGATGCTTGGTCCCAAGGCTTTATGACAGAAGTTGTTAAAAAACTTTGCCAGCATTCCTTTGAGGAGTTTGGTTTAAAACAATTGTCCATTATAACCCATCTCGAAAACGAAGCTAGCCAAAAGGTTGCTCTTAAGGCTGGATTTCGTTTGATTCGTCAGTTTAGAGGAAGTGATCGCTATACAAGGAAAATGCGAGACTATCTTGAGTTTCGCTTTGTAAAGGGAGAATTTAATGAGTAAACACCAAGAAATTCTAAGCTATTTGGAAGAATTACCTGTTGGTAAAAGGGTCAGTGTTCGTAGCATTTCCAACCATCTAGGAGTCAGCGATGGAACGGCCTATCGGGCTATCAAGGAAGCTGAAAACCGTGGAATTGTGGAGACTCGTCCTAGAAGTGGTACTATTCGTGTTAAATCTCAGAAAGTTGCTATCGAAAGATTAACATTTGCAGAAATTGCAGAAGTGACTTCTTCTGAGGTTCTAGCTGGGCAAGAAGGTTTAGAGAGAGAATTTAGTAAGTTTTCAATCGGTGCCATGACTGAACAAAATATCTTGTCTTACCTTCACGATGGGGGGCTCTTGATTGTCGGAGACCGTACTCGTATCCAATTATTAGCGCTTGAAAATGAAAATGCAGTTCTGGTTACGGGTGGTTTTAATGTTCATGATGATGTTCTTAAACTGGCTAATCAAAAAGGGATTCCTGTTCTGAGAAGCAAGCATGATACTTTTACCGTCGCGACTATGATCAATAAAGCCCTGTCAAATGTACAAATCAAGACTGATATTCTGACAGTTGAGAAACTTTATCGTCCGAGTCATGAG
>CAURHZ010000151.1:0-4516 GCA_963524345.1 uncultured Streptococcus sp. | reverse complement strand
AACGGAGGATGATTGAAAGATCGTCGATACCTGTTGGCATATGTTCCCAACCGATATTAAGATCTTCAAGGATTTGAAGAACCTTGCGTCCAAATCCAACCTCACGGTTCATGAGGTATTTAGACATGTTGATGCTGACAAAACCTGAATCACCAGCAATTCCTACTACTGGAAATTCATCACTACTGTGTTTTAGAACGATACGGGTACCTGGGTGGTCAGGGTTGTTGGTATTCTTGATAACGAGAGGGATTTTTCCACGGTAGGCAGGAAGTAGAGCTTCATCATGAAGGACTGAGAATCCTGCATAGGCCAATTCACGCATTTCACGGTAGGTCAACTCTGGGATAGAGTGTGGTTGGTGGATAATACCAGGGTGGGCTGCAAAGATACCATCAACATCCGTAAAGTTTTCATAGAGGTCAGCTTTGACACCTGCAGCAATGATAGAACCAGTGATATCAGAGCCTCCACGTGAGAAGGTACAGATTTGATTTTCTTTAGTAACACCAAAGAAACCAGGAATGACAAGGACTTCATTTGCATTTGTTAATTCTTCAATCTTGTCGTAACTTGATGGAATGATGCGAGCATGACCAGGTTCACTTGTGACTACAATACCAGCTTCTCTAGGATGCACATAGCGTGCATCAATCCCATTTTGATTAAAGTAGGCAGCAATCAATTTAGCATTGTTATTTTCACCGGCTGCTAGGAAAGTATCATAGAGAAATTCATTTTCTTCGATAGGAAGAGTGGCTAAGGCACGAATACTTTTAGAGATTTTTTCTAAAACAGCAGGTTTTAGTCCTAGTTCACTAACCATAGCAGCATAGCGGTCGATAATCCAGTTTTGGCTCTTGCTAATATCGTTACCAGCAACATAGTTGCGGTAGTATTTAATCAAGGCATCCGTAACCTTAGTATCTTCAGCATTGCGTTTCCCAGGTGCAGAAACAACTACAAAACGGCGCTCAGAATCGCTTTTTACGATGTTTAAAACTTTTTCTAATTGACCAGCAGAGGCAAGTGAGCTACCTCCAAATTTAACAACTTTCATAAGAACTCCTAAAGTAAGTATTTTATACGATTATAGCAGAAAGAAAACCTTTTTTCAATGAAGAAAATAAGATGCTTTCTAGGATAAAGCTTGCTTTTCTAATCGGCTGAGACACTTTCAGTTAATTTTTTCTTGCTTTCTAATTTCAAAAAAGATATACTTTGATAATAAAATAATTTAAATCGCTTATAAAATAAAAGGAGTCCTGATGGAACATATTATTTATCAGCTTGAAGAGGATTTGGCAATCATTACGTTAAACCGTCCTGAGGTCGCTAACGGTTTCCATATTCCTATGTGTGAGGAGATTTTAGAAGCACTAACTCTGGCAGAAGAGGATCTAGCTGTGCATTTTATCTTGATTAACGCCAATGGGAAAGTCTTCTCCGTTGGAGGAGATTTAGTAGAGATGAAGCGGGCAGTGGATGAGGATGATATTCCATCATTGACGAAAATCGCAGAATTGGTCAATACAATTTCTTATAAAATCAAGCAAATTGCTAAACCTGTCTTGATGGAGGTTGATGGGGCTGTTGCAGGTGCTGCAGCGAATATGGCTGTTGCTGCAGATTTCTGTCTGGCAACGGATAAGGCTAAATTTATCCAAGCCTTTGTTGGAGTTGGTTTGGCTCCAGATGCAGGTGGGATTCATCTCTTGAGTCGTAGTATTGGTGTGACGCGTGCTGCTCAATTAGCCATGACAGGAGAAGCTTTGTCCGCAGAAAAAGCTCTGGAGTGGGGGCTTGTTTACCGCGTCTGTGAAGCTGATAAACTTGAAAAGACGAGAGAACAGCTTCTTAAAAAATTGAGACGCGGGTCAGCTAATTCCTATGCTGCCATCAAGAAGTTGGTGTGGGAGAGCCAATTTAAAGATTGGCAAGATTATGCTGTTTTAGAACTGCATCTACAGGAATCACTAGCTAAAACAGAGGATTTCAAAGAGGGAGTTCGGGCTCATTCGGAGAGAAGAAGACCGAAATTTACTGGAAAATAAAAAAATACTTGCACCATTCTTTGAAGTTTGATATAATTCTCTTGTCAAATGTTTTGATTCTAAAAGTTTTTTTGAAAAGGAGGGAAGGAAAGATTGGACTACCAACGAATTAATGAATATTTAACATCTATATTTAACAATGTCCTCGTTATCGAGGAAGTTAGCTTGAGGGGTAGTCGTTTCAAAGATATCTCCATCAAAGAAATGCATACGATTGATGTGATTGGGAAATTCCCAGATGTGACACCAAGTCAAGTGTCAAAAGAGTTGATGGTGACTCTTGGGACAGTTACAACTAGTTTGAATAATCTCGAACGCAAGGGTTACATTGAACGCATTCGTTCAGAACATGATCGACGTGTGGTACATCTGCATTTGACAAAGAAAGGTCGCTTGGTTCATAGGCTACATAAACGCTTCCACAAGGCCATGGTTGAAAAAATCATTGATGGTATGAGTAAGCAAGAAATTGAGGTTATGAGCAAAGGTTTGACTAATCTTTATCAATTTTTGGAGGATTTGAGATAATGGCTTTTGCAAAAATAAGCCAGGTTGCTCATTATGTGCCAGAGCAAGTGGTTACAAATCATGATTTGGCTCAGATTATGGATACCAATGATGAGTGGATTTCAAGTCGGACGGGAATACGACAAAGGCATATTTCAAGAACAGAATCTACTAGTGATTTGGCTACAGAGGTTGCTAAGAAACTGATGGCAAAAGCTGGAATCACAGGAGAGGAGTTGGATTTTATCATCCTAGCTACCATTACTCCAGATTCGATGATGCCCTCTACAGCTGCTCGTGTTCAAGCTAATATTGGTGCCAAAAAAGCTTTTGCTTTTGACCTAACAGCAGCTTGCAGTGGATTTGTATTTGCTCTTTCAACTGCTGAAAAGTTTATCGCTTCTGGTCGCTTTCAAAAAGGCTTGGTGATTGGTAGTGAAACCCTCTCTAAAGCAGTCGATTGGTCAGACCGATCAACAGCTGTTTTGTTTGGAGATGGTGCTGGTGGAGTCTTGCTAGAAGCTAGCGAGAAAGAGCATTTCTTAGCTGAGAGTCTTAATAGCGATGGGAGTCGTAGCGAGTGTCTAACTTATGGACATTCAGCCTTGCATTCTCCGTTTTCAGATCAAGAAAATGCAGATTCATTTTTGAAGATGGATGGGCGCGCGGTCTTTGATTTTGCTATTCGGGATGTAGCCAAGTCTATCAAGCAGACTATTGATGAATCTCCTATAGAGGTGACAGACTTGGATTATCTGCTACTTCATCAAGCTAATATCCGTATTTTGGATAAGATGGCTAGAAAAATTGGTGTTGACCGAGATAAACTTCCAGCCAATATGATGGAATATGGTAATACCAGTGCAGCCAGTATCCCGATTTTACTTTCAGAGTGTGTAGAACAAGGCCTCATCCGTTTAGATGGTAGCCAGACTGTTCTACTATCAGGCTTCGGTGGAGGCTTGACATGGGGCACGCTCATTCTTACAATTTAGGTAATCATGTGGTGAACACATTGTTATAAAAAAACTATTTATTTTAAAGGAGTCCTATCATGGCAGTATTTGAAAAAGTACAAGAAATTATCGTTGAAGAACTTGGAAAAGACGCATCAGAAGTAACACTTGAATCAACTTTTGATGACTTGGATGCAGATTCATTGGACTTGTTCCAAGTAATCTCAGAAATCGAAGATGCTTTTGATATCCAAATCGAAGCAGAAGATGACTTGAAAACAGTTGGTGACTTGGTTGCCTACGTTGAAGAGCAAACAAAATAAACAGAATATAAATAGAAGGAGTAGGGAAACCCGCTCCCTCTTGTTTAGGCAATAGTTTGATTGTCAAATTATGACGGTATCGAACTATTACGTAAGCAAGAAACGATGGAGGCACTATGAAAACGCGTATTACAGAATTATTGAACATTGATTATCCTATTTTCCAAGGAGGAATGGCCTGGGTTGCTGATGGTGATTTGGCAGGGGCTGTTTCCAAGGCTGGAGGACTAGGGATTATCGGTGGTGGGAATGCCCCGAAAGAAGTCGTCAAGGCCAATATTGACAAGATCAAATCGTTGACTGATAAACCCTTCGGTGTCAACATCATGCTCTTGTCTCCCTTTGTGGAAGATATTGTAGACCTCGTTATCGAGGAAGGTGTTAAGGTAGTGACAACAGGCGCAGGAAATCCTGGTAAATACATGGAACGTTTCCATGAAGCAGGGATTACAGTTATTCCTGTTGTACCAAGTGTTGCCCTAGCTAAACGCATGGAAAAAATTGGTGCGGACGCTGTTATCGCAGAAGGAATGGAAGCTGGGGGGCATATCGGTAAATTAACAACCATGACCTTGGTGCGTCAAGTGGCGACAGCTGTATCTATTCCTGTTATTGCTGCAGGAGGAATTGCAGATGGTGAAGGTGCTGCGGCTGGCTTTATGCTAGGGGCAGAGGC
>CAURHZ010000150.1:0-4518 GCA_963524345.1 uncultured Streptococcus sp. | reverse complement strand
CAAAACCTTACTAGCCTATACCGTTGACTTTAATTTAGATATTCAATTGGGCAAGCTGCAAGGGAATTACCTTGCCTTTATCGCTTTTTTCAATCCCCTTCCCTTGGGACTCCTCCTGCTGGCTCTAGCCCTCTATGCTCGGTCAACCAAGATCTTTTATGGCCTTAGTATAGCTATTTACAGCCTTTTATTCATTTGGCTCTATTCTAATATTTTTTACTATCGAGAATTTAGTGACTTTATCACGGCCAATACCATGAAAGTGGTCAGCAAGGTGTCTGTTGGTACTGCCGAACTAGAGTTACTGCGCTTTTGGGATTTCATCTATTTTATGGATTTCCCATTGCTGGCTTATCTTCTCTATAAGAAGCTCATCCAGCTGGATAGGAGACCTTTCAAATTCCGCTCCAGTGTTGCTATCACTGCTCTCTCAGCCCTGCTCTTTTCTGCTAATCTTTTCTTGGCTGAAATCGAACGTCCCGATCTCCTATCGCGAGGATTTTCTAATTATTATATTGTTCGTGCCCTTAGTTTGCCAGCCTTTTTAGGTTATAGTGCCAACCAATCCTATAGCGCCAACAAAGAACGTGCTAAGGCTTCTGAGACCGACCTTCAACCTATTACAGATTATATTCAAGAGCATTCTGCTAAGCCCAATCCAGACTATTTTGGCCTTGCCAAAGGGAAAAATGTGATTTATCTCCACTTGGAAAGTTTCCAGCAGTTCCTACTGGACTATAAACTCAACATAGATGGAACTGATCATGAAGTCACTCCCTTCCTTAATTCCCTCTACCATTCGCAATCAACCCTAGCCTTTTCGAATATCTTTAACCAAGTCAAGGCTGGTAAAACCTCAGATGCAGAAACCATGCTAGAAACCGGCTTGTTTGGACTTGACCAAGGTTCTTTCATGGTCAACTATGGAGGTACCAATACCCAGCAGGCTGCGCCTTTTATCCTATCAAAAAATGGCTACCAATCAAGTGCAGTCTTTCACGGTAATATCGGGACCTTCTGGAATCGAAATACAACCTACAAACAATGGGGCTACCAATACTTCTTTGATGCTTCCTATTTTACCAAGCAAGACAGTAGCAATTCTTTCCAATATGGTTTAAATGATAAAATCATGATGAAAGATTCTATCCAATATCTGGAGCACCTGCAGCAGCCTTTTTATGCCAAGTATATTACAGTGTCCAATCACTATCCCTATGCTAGCAATCTAACAGGCGATGAGCTTGGTTTCCCACTGGCTAAGACCAAAGATGAAACAATCAACGGCTACTTCCAAACAGCTAACTATCTGGATAGTGCTATCAAGGCCTTCTTTGACTATCTCAAAGAAAGTGACCTCTATGAAAAATCCATCATCGTCATCTACGGAGACCATTATGGAATTTCTAACTCCCGCAATCCTGACCTGGCTCCCTTGATTGGCAAGACTTCTGAGAACTGGTCGAATTACGACAATGCCATGTTGCAACGAGTGCCTTTTATGGTGGTCATGCCTGGCTATGAAAAGGGACAAATCATCAATACCTACGGTGGACAAATCGATATCTTACCGACTCTCGAACACCTCCTTGGTATTGAGTCCAATTCCTTCCTTCAAGTCGGCCAAGACCTCCTATCACCAGACCACCAAGAAATCGTTGCCTTTCGAACTGCCAATTCCTTCGTCACACCAAAATATACCAACTACGACGGACGAACCTACTATACTGAAAGCGGTCTTGAAATCAGTAATCTTGATGAACAAGCTCAGACTGAACTAGAAATCGTTCGGCAGGCAGCCAGCCAACAGCTAAAAATCAGCGACCAGATTCAAACTGGTGATTTAATACGTTTCTACCAAGCAGATCATCTTGGAAAAGTTGATACAGAAAGTATTTCTTACCTCAATTCCTTGCCAATTCTGCAAAAGATTGAGCAGGAAAAGGGAAGTCAGTCAACTAGCCTCTTTAGCCAACGACAAGGTAAGACCAGTACTGACCTTTTCAAGGCACCAAGTTACCAAGAACTCCATCCAGAGTCGGCAGAAACCGAATCAAAATCACAATAAAAAATGCTCTTCCATCGTGGAGGAGCATTTCTTTTTATAAAATAAAATTCAACGAAAATCAAAGAGGAAACTGGCCTCAGGTTAACTGCGAGATTGTAAGTAGAGAGGTTGTATCAGCAATATATGTCTGTCAAATTTAGTGACGAAGATAGTAGAAGAAATATGAGGATATAAATCAGCTTCGGCAGGTATCTGGAAAATTTGATTTTATAGAAAAGCCTTCTGTTACAAACTCAATATACTATCAATAAATAATATTATAGAAGCAACAATAATTATAATTTCACCTATCTGCATAATTCTATTTCGAAATCTAAATATATGTTCTATCAAAAATACTTGGATCACACACATTATAGGAATTAACGTTTTTGAAATTGAAAAATATCCAAATAAATAAACTATAAACAACAATAATAGAACTATATTATATTTCTTATTCAAAACATTCCTCCCTATATATTTTTGATTACCAATCTTAATCATTTACAACTACATTCTAACAAACTATAAAAGCGTTTGTCGAATTGAATTTATCAAGCAAGCGACCAACTATCTCATCTTTTTTCTATTTCCGTCAATATGCGTGACAGGTAATAATAATAGCTAAAAATAGCAAGACCAAGCAGGAGGATAAGAGCTCCTACTCCCAAGCTAATGGCAAGGATAGGGGAGAGAGACCGAACCAAGAATAAGCTCCCTATTACAAGGGCCATTAAGATTGCACTATAAACCAAAATCAAAACAATTGCTACTATACGATTTGAACGGTTCACCAGGTCCGTAATGTTACTCCAATTGGTTGACAAATTTTTCACGTCCTTAAGGTAATGGTGGCAAGAAAGGATGACACTTGCAAAGATCCAGGCCACAATAAGGTAAATCATCGAAAGGATGGGCAAGCCTAGATATAGAGAAAGACCAAGTAAAGTCAGAACTGGTAAAAAGGACTGGACAGCAAATATAATCCAAAATTTCACTTTCACATAACGAGCAAAGTCAAAGGGTAAACTCTTAAGAAAATCAACATTTTCCCTCTCCAAGGACAAGGCAATTGAATGCAGGCTGGTGATATTGTTATTGACAACTGATATAAAGAGAGCTATAAAAAACAAGGGTAACCAGTATGGAGGATGAATGTCTGGAACTATCTGAGAATCTCGGATTTTGGAAATCAGACCAATCATCATGAGATAGGGAAGAAAAGCACTTGTAAAAAGCACTGTAACCACGCCAGTTCCCTGTCCCAAGAGGGTGAGGTGGTAGCGTAAAACCATACGGAAAAAGCCCTTTTTATTAGTAGTTGAAATTCTCTCCTTATTGCGACGTTCTTTCTTGACCTTCTCCTCACTGTTAAGCAGAATCACGTCATAAAAATGAGGAAAAACCTTCTTTTTGGTCAGGTAAAGCAAGAAAACAGTTAAAGCTATCCAAGCGAGCAGACCCAGTATGGCTTCTGTCGAAAAAGGCTCCACTGCTATTTTGTAAAAGATATGAAGAGGATAAAGGAGAAATGGAATGTCTCTAACTTTGTCAACAATACTTCCAAAAGTCGACTGTAGAAAGAGGACAAATATTAAAGGTATGAGAACTCCTATTCCAATCATCACATTCGAAAAAATAGACTGATACTTTCTGAAAACCGTAGTCTGAGCCAAGAAATGTACTGCCACTACCATCACTAAAGTAACAGAGACAAATAACAAGGCCAAGGACAGCAGCATCAAAGGCAAGCCCAGCCAAAGAGAAGGAGCTAGCCTGATATAGAGGACTAGAAAATAAGCTAGGATTGGTACAATTCCAGCTAGAGCTGGCAAGAGAACAGACAGTCCTTTAGCAATTATAATCTCTGATTCTTTAAAGGCATAGGGCCTATACGATGCCAAGTCCTTACTCTCATAAAAGACATTGTAAAATGCAGTGAAAGAAGTTGAAAAGGCAAGCACCAGTAAAATAGCAACCATGCTACTAAAAAAACTTGGCATTTCCTCAAAAGGAAAACGAAAGGCTATATTTATAAACATGATGAGCATCAAGAGACTGGAAAAAATGTAAGAACTGAGGACTCGAGCGGAAACATTTACTTTTTTTCCAGGATTTTTAGCTTGCTTCTTTCGTAGGTTAGCCAGATTAGCTTCTTGAGATGAATAAAGGATATTGATATCAACTAATTTTTTAATGACCTTGAGACGCATCCGCAACCTCCTCTTTTCTACCAGCAAGGCTAAGGTAGATACTTTCCAAAGACTGGTCTGGGTGGTCTTTTCTCAAGTCCTCTACCTTACCACAATAAATCAAATGCCCCTTTTTTAAAATGGCAATCCGATTACAGACTTGCTCAGCTACCTCTAGGACATGAGTTGAAAACAAGACCGTCTTGCCTTTTTGTGCATGTTCCTTCATCATTTGCTTCAAATCAAAGGCAGCTTGGGGATCCAAACCAGTCAAGG
>CAURHZ010000149.1:0-4553 GCA_963524345.1 uncultured Streptococcus sp. | reverse complement strand
GCCATATGATTTCCTCCTTTGAAGTATTGTAACAAATAAGTACGGTAATTACAATGATAGTGTAAAACTGCTATCTCATATCAAATCTTAACCAAAATACTTCTGCATAAGTGATTTTTTCAAGGTTTCCAATTCTTCCAAAGATTTTTGAATTGTCAATTATGATTTTGCTCTTTATGTCATATATTAAATATTTGTTAGAGGATTTGCGTTACCTTCAGTCCAAAGCATCTCCCACAACTGATCAATTTTATTTTTTAATTCACCTGTAATCATATAATCTCTTTTCTTTAGTTTTTAAAGTTATTAATATCCCTATTTTAACAGATTTCAAACAAAGCTTCAATTATGTTTATATCTATAAAAATTTCTTCCAAAAATAAAAAAAAAGCAAACACAAAATATGGTTCACTTTTTAAACATTCTACTCTTCATCATTCCAATTCCGAGCAATTTCTTCATCTTTATGGAGTTGGTCTACCAGTTCTTCAACAGAGTCAAATTTGACCATTTCACGGACACGGTCTAGCCAGTAGACAATGACTGTCTCACCGTAAATGTCATCTGAAAAATCAATAATATTTACTTCAAATCTTGTCTCTTCTCCATCGAAAGTAACATTTTTCCCGACACTCTCCATTCCAGGATATCTTTTACGCTGCACTTCGACATCGACTACGTAAACACCATCAGCTGGCATATAGGTTCGATCTCTTAAAACTAAGTTTGCTGTTGGGTAACCGATAGTCCGTCCACGAGCATTGCCATGAACAACCATTCCACGTGACGGTAGAGGAGTGCCAAGTAAATGACCAGCTTCCCTGACATCTCCATCAAGAATAGCTTGACGAATACGAGTAGAACTAATTTTCCCCTTTTCATCCTCAACAGGAGGAACAATGATGATTTCTCCATCAAAATAGTCCTTCAAATCATCCGCAGTTTTCTTATCAGAACCAAACGTGTAATCAAATCCCGCTACAATAATCGCTGGTTTTAATGCTCTAACATAGGTATCAAAGAACTCTTGACCCGTTAAACTAGCAAATTTACTACTAAAGTCAAGTAAGAAAAGAGCCTCTACTCCATGCCATTTCATCTTATGTTCCCGTTCTTCATGGCTGACAATATGAAGCATTAATTCTGGCTTGTACGGTTGCAAAGCAAGCTTAGGAGACTCTGTAAAGGTCATCACGACAACTGGTAGATAATCTTTCATAGAAGCCTTGCTAGCTACTTCAAAAAGCTTCTGATGTCCCTTATGAATACCGTCAAAATAGCCTAATACAAGAACTGTTTTATCCGGTACTGCGATGTCTTTTTCATTTTTTATAGGTACTGTTGTAATCATGAAACTATTATATCATAGAGAAAGCCTTTTCGCTAAAAGGAAAGCCCAAATGTCGTTTTTTGCCCCTGAACTGACCTTAAAAAATCATTCAAGATGTTAGTTTTAAAAAATAGCACCTCCTAAGAGATGCTATCGTTTGGTAACTAGTCTACTGTTTCTTCCAAATCTTTTAACTTCACCGAAACAATTTTTGAAACACCTGATTCCTGCATGGTCACTCCATAGATGGAATCAGCCGCTGCCATGGTTCCCTTACGGTGGGTTACGACAATAAATTGACTGTCCTTATCAAAGCGGTTGAGATAATCTCCAAAACGCTTAACATTAGCTTCATCCAGCGCAGCCTCTACCTCATCCAAGATAACAAATGGAATAGTCTTGACACGGATAATGGAGAAGAGCAAAGCAAGAGCCGACAGGGCTTTTTCACCACCACTCATAAGGTTGAGAGACTGGATTTTCTTGCCTGGTGGTTGAACAGAAATCTCAACCCCAGCTGTCAGTAGGTCTCCCTCAGTTAAAATGAGATCCGCCTGACCTCCACCAAACATCTGCTTGAAGGTCACTTTAAAGGACTCACGAATAGCCTCAAAGGTTGATTTAAAGCGTTCCTTGACCTCATCATTCATCTCTGTAATGGTCTCAAGGAGCAGGTTTTTCGCTGACAAAATGTCATCACGTTGGCTATTGAGGAAATCCAGACGGTTGTGAACTTCTTCATACTGGTCAATAGCTTCCAAATTGACAGGACCTAGTGAGCGAATAGCCTTCTCTAATTCCTGCACCTCTTGCTCCGCCAGATTGAGATTTTCCAACTCATGCGCTTTTTCTAGAGCTTCAGTATAGCTAATCTGATACTGGTCTGTTAATTGACTTTGTAAATGGCGCAAGCGCTCGCTGACCTTTTCTTTCTTGGCTTCAGCACGTGTTTGCTTGCGAATCCACTCCTCATTCTGCTGGCGAGCCTGATCCAAATGACTGGCAATATCATCCAGTTTCCCTTCAATATCATCCAACTCAAACTGCTTACGAATCAAACCTTGTTGGAGGTTTGTTTTCTGTATTTTGGCTTCTTCGGCCTGTTGACTGAGCAAATCCGTATCAACTTTCTCAAGATTGTCAACCTTTTCTTGAAGAAGGCGCTGGATTTCCTCTTGCTCGATATTCAGATTATCCAATTCCTTGCCTAAACGTTCAATATCAGCAACTTCGTAACGTTTTTGCCCTTGCAGTTCTGTCTTAAGCAAGCGAGCTTGCGCTACCTGTTCTTGCAAGTTCTGATAACGTTCTTGGATGGCATTTTTGTTAGACTTAATCTCTTCAATCTCAGCTTCCAGATTTTGCTTGTCACTGGCGATTGTAGTAAGTCGCTCTTGGCATTTTTCCTTATCCTCTTGCCAATCTCCCTCAGAAAGACGATTTAATTCCTCTTCTTGGAGTTTCCAAAGCGTTTCTAGCTCTTCAACTTGCTGACTGGTCTGCTGGTAAGCGAGGGACAAGCCTTGCTCCTGAATACGAGCCTGCTCTCCTTGAGATTTGATTTCTTCTAATCTTTCTGTCAATCTAGCCCTCTCATCTTGCAAGGTCTTAAAAGTCGCCTCTTCTGAACGCAAGCTTGCTTCTTCTTCAGCAATTTCTTTTTGTAATTGCTCCAGCTCTGGCTTGATAAAAATACTGTTATTTTGGCGATTGGCACCACCCGCATAGGAACCTCCTGTGCGCAACTCTGTGCCGTCCAAAGTCACCATACGAACCTGATAACGAACTTGGCGAGCTGCTGCACTCGCATGTTCTACAGTATCAAAGATAGCCGTCGTAGCTAGCAAATTTTTGAAAATAGCTTCCAGTCTAGTATCGAATTTCACCAAGTCATCTGCCATGCCCAGAAATCCCGGACTTGCAGCGATAGCATCTTGATTCTGGCTAGAAATCGTACGCGCCTTGATAGTCGTCAAGGGAAGGAAGGTTGCACGACCGGCTCTATTTCGTTTAAGGAAATCAATCGCCTTGGTTGCCGCGTTTTCATCTTCTACGATGATATGCTGACTGCTGGCTCCAAGCGCAATCTCTAGAGCAGTTTGATAATGCACATCAAAGGTCAGGTGCTCACTAACTGCTCCAATAATCCCACCAAGGCGGTCTTTTTCTTGGAGAACACTCTTAACACCTGCATAAAAGTTACTATGATTTCTCAGGATATTTTCCAAACTTTGGGCTCTAGCCTGCTTGTTTTTGAGACTATCCAGACGGTCAAAGAGTTTGCTTTGTTGAGCTTGATAGGAAGTTTTCTGCTCCTCTTGCTCCTTGGCACAGATTTGATAGTCGGCCAGTAATTTCTGAACCTGCTCCTTGGCAGTTTCAAGCTCGTCTTTTTGATGACCAGCCTTCTCTTTAGCTGTAGCTAACTGTTCTTTCAGCTTTTCTAATTGATCTGCTTGTTTTTGAGAAAGCTGACGACTATTTTCCAACTCGTTTTCGATACGGGTCAACTGGTTTGAGACATCCGCTTCTTCTTGTAAAAGAGCGACAAAGCGTTCACGTAAGAGCTCAATCATCTGATCAGGATCGTCTGAAAAAGCCAGTAATTCAGCCTCTAGTCGATTGAGTTTTTTATTATTTTGGACTAGAGTTTCTTCTAACAGAGCTAAAGAGCTTTCCTTATCAGATTTTTCTTGGCTGAGTGACTTTCTCTTATCCTCCAAAGCAGCCAAACGAGCTTGCGCTTCCTGTTGATTCAGGGCTACTTGTTCGGACTCCAGTTTCGATAGGGCTAATTTTCTCTCTAAATCACTAATTAGACTGGTCAAATCCATCAAACTGCCCTGGTCTTTGGCCATTTCAGCCTGCAAATCTTGGCGTTGCTTTTTAAGAGTTTGATTTTCTTCTTCTAATTTTTCACGCTTTTGGTAATAACTAGTCAATAGTTCCTGAACCTGTTCCAACTCTTCTTCTGTCGACTCTAGTTCAACCTTATTTTCCTTGATTTGAGCAACCAAAACATCTAAGTAAATAGCCTTGCGTTGACCTTCCAAATCTAAAAACTTACGAGCATTTTCAGCTTGCTTCTCAAGAGGCTTGATTTGATTATCCAACTCGTAGATAATGTCTTCAAGACGATCCAGATTATCCTGAGTTTGTTGCAATTTGCTCTCAGTTTCTTTTCTGCGAGTCTTGTATTTTAAAACTCCTGCAGCTTCTTCGA
>CAURHZ010000148.1:0-4558 GCA_963524345.1 uncultured Streptococcus sp. | reverse complement strand
AAAATAGCTCTTCTTTCAGATATTCATGGAAATACCACCGCCTTGGAGGCTGTTTTGGCAGATGCTCGGCATCTAGGAGTGGATGAATACTGGCTTTTGGGAGACATTCTCATGCCAGGGACAGGGCGTAGAAGGATTTTGGACTTGTTGGCTCAACTACCGATTACGGCTAGAGTTTTGGGAAACTGGGAAGACAGTCTTTGGCATGGTGTCCGTAAGGAATTGGATAGTACTCGTCCCAGTCAACGCTATCTCTTGCGCCAGTGTCAGTATGTTTTAGAGGAAATTTCCCTAGAAGAAATTGAACTGCTCCACAATCAACCTCTCCAGATTCATCGTCAGTTTGGGGATTTGACGGTGGGAATTAGCCACCATCTTCCTGATAAGAACTGGGGGCGAGAGTTGATTCATACTGGAGCGCAAGAGGATTTTGACCGCTTGGTGACCAATCCGCCTTGTGATATTGCTGTTTATGGTCATATTCACCAGCAGTTGCTTCGTTACGGGACTGGTGGTCAATTGATTGTCAATCCAGGTTCGATTGGGCAGCCTTTCTTTCTAGATGCCCAGTTACGGAAGGACTTACGGGCCCAGTATATGATTTTAGAGTTTGATGACAAGGGCTTGGTAGATATGGACTTCCGACGGGTAGACTACGATTGGGCAGCTGAATTGCAGTTGGCTAAAGACCTCAAACTTCCCTATTTTGAGGTTTACTATGAAAGTCTGGTCAATGGTATCCACCATACTCACAATCAGGAATTTTTGAGAAAATTAGCCCAGAAAGAGGGCTACGATAGGGAGTTAGATGCCTGGTTAACAAGTGGTAATGATTGACATTACAACTAAAAAAGGTATAATAAAAGAAAAAGAAGAGTGGAGGCAGGATAGCCTCGTAAAAAGGAGAAGAGGATGCAAATTCCAAGTAGATTTACCATTGCGACTCATATGCTGATAATCATTGCCCTCAAGGGGAAGGAAAGCAAGGTGACCAGTGATTTTCTGGCTGCTAGTGTCGGGGTCAATCCTGTCATTATCAGAAAAACCTTGTCCCAGTTGAAGAAGGCAGAGCTGATTTCAGTAGCGCGTGGAACAGGTGGAACAGAGATTGTCAAGGACCTCAAGGATATTAGTCTTTTAGATGTTTATCAGGCGGTCGAATGTCTTGGTAAGACAGGTCAACTCTTCAGTTTCCATGACAATCCAAATCCAAATTGCCCTGTAGGAGCTCATATTCATGAGGTTTTGGATCAAAAATTGGAGAGAATCCAGCTGGCTATGGAGGCTGAACTTGGTCAGACCAGTCTAGAGCAAGTCGTGGCCGATGCAGAGAGTCAGATGAAGGATTGAGAGGGATAGATGCCTGCAAATGAAACTCAAAACACTGCTAGAAATCTGGCAGTGTTTTTTTTGAGTGTTTGGACAGAAAAAACTCCTGGGAATTTCCAGGAGAGTATGAGTACTTATTTAAACTTGAATCCTTCGTAAATAAGTTCTGCTTTTGGATTTTGTTTCTTAATCTGTTTGGCAAGTGACTTCATCATAGAAAGAGGACCACACATATAGACGCTTGCATATTCGGGTACTTCTTTTTGTTCAAAATTAAGATTGCCGTCTTTCCTACTGTCGACTAGATGGAGTTCAAAATTAGGATTTTTCTGAGCATAGTCACGGAGCAAATCCAGATAGACTGCATTTTCCTCTCCACGGAAGCTATAGTAGAAGTGAACCTGTTTATCTAAAATAGGATGTTCACGGATGTAAGAGATGAAGGGGGTGATCCCAATACCTCCAGCAATCCAAACCTGATTTTCTCGTCCTTCTTCTATGATCATGTGTCCGTAAGCTCTGTCTACACTTACTTTGCTGCCGACTTGAAGATTGTCATAGATATTCTTGGTATGGTCACCTGAATTTTTAACAGTAAAGTAAAGAGTTTGACCATGACCTCCTGAGATAGAAAAGGGATGCGGGGCGCTCTCGAAGCCTTCTTGGAAAATCTTTAGGAAGGCAAATTGTCCTGATTGATAGTTGAAAGATCTGCTAAGCTGGATTTGAATTTCTCTAGTATCGTGATTTAAGCGTTTGAGATTGGTAATTTTCCCTCGATAGGGGAAGCCAATCTTTTGATATAGAAAAATGATATAAAAACCAGCTAGTAAGCCTAAAAGGGCATAGCTACCAACAAGAAAACTTAGAAGATTAAATGTAAGGAGACGATTGCCCATCATCATGTAGACGTGAAGGAGTCCGAAAATATAAGCTAGGTAAACTAGACGGTGAATCCATCGCCAAGCTTCGTATTGGATGTATTTGCCTAAATAGGCGACAAGGATGATACTGACAAAGATATAGATGGCAAGATTTCCAAACTGAGTAGCTAAGCGAGAGCCCCACAAACCGCCCATACTAAAGTTATGAAAGATGAGTAGGATGATGGAGAGAAAGGCTGTGAATTTGTGGACGGTGTAGACCTTCTCCAAACCGTGAAACCAGTTTTCTATTAGAGGGAGACGAGTGGCGAGGATAAAGGTAAGAGATAGGCTTGTTAAAGCTAGTCCTGGAATCATGAATTGGGGAGAAGTGTTCATCCAAGTCAAAATAGTCAAGATAAAACTAGCTATGATAAAGAGTAGTCCTTTGATTGATTTCATAGAAAATTCCATTTTATTAAGATTTTGATTTGTTGTAAACAAATTTGTTACATTTTATCATAGAAAAAGTATGGTGTCAAATTGAGTTCTATAAATATCTACTCTCATCAAAAAACTCTCCAATTGAACTGGAGAGTTGCTGTTTATTCTGCGGCTTGTTGCCAACGTTTTGCTAGCATATGAGATAGGCTCGAAATTGCTAGGTTGAAGCTGAAGTAGATGAGGGCAATCAGGATATAAAGACTAAACACTTGCTCTGGTTCGAAATAACGGCCCATGAGAATTTGGCTAGCTCCAAAGAGTTCTTGTAGGGCGATAACAGAGTAGAGAAGACTGGTATCCTTAATCACGGTTACAAATTGAGAAATGATGGCTGGCAGCATTTTACGAATGGCTTGTGGGAGAATGATGTAGTAGAGGATTTGGGCTGAAGTGAAGCCTTGTGACATTCCTGCTTCGTACTGCCCCTTGTCTACGGCATTGAGACCACCTCGAATAATCTCAGCTAGGGCCGCTGATGTAAAGAGAGTGAAGGCAGTGATTCCTGCTGGTGTGGATTTCATCTTGAATACTAAAAAGATAGTGAAAATCCAGAGGAGGTTGGGAACGTTACGCACAAATTCGATGTAAATGCTGGAAATGATGCGCAAGATAGGATTTTTCCCATTTCTCATGACTGCTAGAACTGTACCGATAAGTGTAGCGAGGACGATGGCAATCAGAGAAATGTAGAGGGTCAAGCCAAATCCTTTAAAGATAAAGACTAGGTTATCTGGGGTCAAAACTTCTAAAATGGATTCCATAGTAACCTCCTAAAGTGAATAGGCTTTTTTATTGGCTTGCTCCATTTTGCGACCAAACTGGGCAACAGGAAAGCAAAGAGAAAAGTAGAGAAGGGCAGCTCCTAAAAATGCTGGAATGTAGTTTCCGTTAAGTGCCGACCAAGACTTGGTCACAAACATCAAGTCCACTCCAGAGATAATAGCGACTGTAGAAGTGTTTTTGATGAGGTTAACAATTTGGTTGGTCAAAGGAGGGAGAATGATACGAAAGGCCTGAGGCAAGATAATCAAACGCATAGCACTGATATAGGTAAAACCTTGCGACAAGGCGGCCTCCATCTGACCGCTAGGAATAGACTGAATCCCTGAGCGAATCACCTCAGCGATATAGGCGCCGTGATAAAGTCCGACGCAGAGAACAGCTGTCCAATAAATCGGAATCATGATGATATGGTCACTGATAAGAGGTAGGCCATAAAAAACGATAACAAACTGCACCAAGAGGGGAGTGTTTTGGTAAAACTCGACAAAGATGCGAGCTAAAATGCGCAAAATTGGACGTTTGCTGGTTGACATGGCTCCAAAGAAGATGCCCAAAACCATGGCGAGGATAAAGGATCCAATCGCTAGGGCAAGGGTGAAGAGGAAACCATTGAAAAATTGTCCAAAATCCTGAAAATAGGCTGTCCAAGATGATAAATCTGTCATGGGGTGTCCTCCTTAATCTGCAGTATGGCTGGATGGTTTCAGCTTGTAACGGTCATAAAGTTTTTGCAAACTGCCATCCTTGCTCCATTTAGTAACCAAGTTATCGAGATAGTCGTTGAGTTCGGTATTTGATTTCTTGGTAACGATACCGTAGTCAGATGGCTTGAAACTATCATCTAGTAGTACTGTGCGTTTGCTGATGTAGCCAGACAGAATCGAGCGGTCAACGGAAAAGGCATCAATACGGTGGGCGTGTAGGGAAGTAATCAATTCTGGGTAGGAACCAAGTTCTACGAATTTAAACTTCAGACCTTTCTTTTTACCCCGTTCAGTAATCCAGCGCTGAGTAATGGACCCTTGGGCGACTCCGATGGTTTTGCCGTTTAGGTCCTCAATCTTTTTGATTTTGGCAGA
>CAURHZ010000147.1:0-4567 GCA_963524345.1 uncultured Streptococcus sp. | reverse complement strand
ACATCTTGAATTGTAAAAATTTAAAAAAGCAAGCATGGAAAACATACTTGCCCTGGGGGAACTTGACAATGTGAAAATACAAAATAGAAAACTACTCACCCTCACTTCCGTATGTTCTCATATATTCTCATGATCGCAACAAGGATAGCAGCTGTCCCACTTGCCAAAGCGATAAGGGTAATGATAATGTTGAGGATTTCAGGCGTACTCCCTATTCTGTTGATAAGACGGAGTAGGGATATAACTGTCAACTGAATCAGGAGTATTGATTCTACTTTTACCATTGAAGTAAGTCTGTTTTCAACTGCATATAAAAAGGCTGGTAGCATAACACAGGCTATAGCAATCACAAACAGGTTGCTCCCTGTTTCTTCTCCCTTGTTCACCACGGAAATCATGAGAAGATTCGATGCTATAATCAACGTAGAACAGATGATAAAAAAGGACTTCTTATTCATTTAATATACCTCGCATACTATAGCAAAAGTCTGGCTCGATAAAGACAAACTTTATCTGTTAACTTCTGCCAATTCTTTTTTCACAAATTCTCTAATGAGCAACCGGCAACAAGTGAACCGTTAAAACCTGACGAAAGACTTGATTTTGACAGGTGGTATTGAGACTGGTATTGGGATGACTTTCCACAATTTTCATAACTGTATAGAGACCAACTCCTCTCTCCTCCCCTTTAGAACTTGCTCCAAAGGAAAAGATTTCAGAAATATCGATGCTCTCTTCTTTGATGGAGTTTTCAATGATAAAAGTTTCCTGTGCTCCATTTTTTAAAAAGGCGATTGAAACATGAGGTTGACTGGCCTCTACACTGGCTTCAATGGCATTGTCACAAAGGATAGACACAATGGTTAGAAAATCAAGCAGGCTCATCCCCTCTACCTGAATCTCCTCAGGAACTTCGACATTAAATACAATCTTCTTATCTCTGGCCTTTAGAAATTTCCCTGCCAGGAGACTTTTGAGGGCGCGGTCACGAATATTCACGAGTCGTCCAAGGTCATATTTGTTGTCCTGCAATTTTTCACTAGAATCCTTTAAGACCGAGTCGTAGACCTCTTTTATCTGATCCATATCCTCCTCTTCAATGCCCAGACGTAAACTGGTCAAGAGGTTAGTGTAATCATGGCGAAAGCCCCGGACTTCCTTGTAAAGTTCCTCTATATGCCGACTATAGCGTTCCATATCTCTGTAGCGCAAGACCTGCTCTTGATCCAATCTCTCATGAAGTTTGTCCTTCAAATAGGTATCCAGTTTCTTGATAATCCCCATAAAAAAGAGCAAGTAAAACACTAGAATCAGATGGCGAACAGTCTTTGATTGGATATCGTATGCATATTCAAAGTAAGACAGATTTTCCATGACTAGAAAGTAGGCCCCCATTATCCAGTTAATCTTAGTCAGGGACTTTTGAAAAGCTTTATCGAGAATCTCCTTTCTCAAACTAGTAAAATCATAGTCCAACCATTTCAAAAAGGCTAGAGAAATGAAGAAATTGAAAATCATTATAAACACCCAAATAAATGAGTATTTGTCATTTATTTGCCCTTGGTCTAAAAACGGAAGCACGAAATAAGAAACACCTCTATAAAAGAGATTCACCAATATCATTGGAAAGAGACCATAAAAGAAAAGGAGTTTTTTAGGAAGGCCTCTTAACAATAAGAAAGATAAGCCGATGCCGTACAAGGGTACCACAAAATAAGATAGGTAAGTATTTCCTACTATATAGTTAATCGTTACAAAAACGACTGCTAAAAGTAACTTAAAAAGAAAAGCTTTAAAAAATCTCTCCAGAGTTAGAACAATTCCATCCACCTTAAAAAATATAAACAATTCCAATCCAGCTATCAAAAATGAATATACTATCTTCCAAACTATTTCCATTACATCACCTCACTTAGTGTAAGTTATTGATAGTCTCAGACACTTCCCTGACCTTATAACGCGCAATCATACAGCTTCCCCCATTGGGAAAGAAAAGAAGTTTTTCTTTCTTATCCAAACGCACCACATTGGCAGGATTAATGAGAAAAGAGCGATGACACTGCAAGAGACGGGGTTCCTGCTTGAAAACCTCCTCTAAACTCGCTGTAAATTCCAGCCTGTCTGTCTTGGTATAGAGAATAACACGATGGGCTCTGGGCGATGTTTCGAGATAGTAAACCTCTTTAAAAGGATACTGGAATTGGGCAAATTTTGATTTAAAGTAAAAGCAATCTTCCGCCAGACTTTTACTGTCTTGACCATTGGCATAGAGGAGGGCTGTCTCGATCCGAGATTCAAACTCCTCTGCTGACAAGGCCTTATCAATGTAGTCCAAAGCAGACACTTGGTAACGAAAGGACAGGGGCATAAACTCCGAGTGAGTCGTCACAAAGACGATGAGAGCATAAGGATCCCGATCCCGAATCTTTCTAGCCACTTCCAGCCCCTTCATCTCCTCATTTCGAATCTCAATGTCCAAAAAGAATAGCTGATGGACCCCCTTCTCATGCACCTCTGCCAGCAGTTGATCTGGCTTACCAAAGACCGCAAAAGAGCTGGGAGTGATATGATGTTCCTTCAAAAGTTTCTCAATCGTCGTTTCAATCCTAGTCTGTTGGGAAAAATCATCTTCTAAAACAAATATTCTCATCTTCTTACTCTCCTTGTTTCGATTTCTTCCTAAAAAGAGAATAGCAAAAATACTATGATACAAGCCCACCAAATCTTAAACAGGCCTTCAAAGCTCCTGAAAGGTGTCTAATTCCTCAAATAAGCATGATAATCTTACCACTATTTTATCATAAAATCTTAACAGTACCATTCAGGAAATTTCAAGGACAATTAAAGATTTGATGGTGAAAAAGGAGATAAAAGTGATAAACTGACAGTATCAAAACACAGTTGCTAGAAACAAGACTAGCACCCAGATTAAAGGAGGAATTCTCATGACAGATACAGACCCTATCAAAAGAGCTCAGACTTTGATTACTGACTTAAACAAAGCCTATCAAGCATGCAAACAGGCAACCGCTGACGACGTCCGCTTTCAGGAGCAATTAAACTCTATTCTTGGTTTTCTAGCCAAGGCTGAAACAGTGGATAATCGAGTCTTGATTGAACTGGAAAAATTTTACCAGACTTCCAGTCTTCTCATGGGACTCAGCGCTCTTGATCCAGATGCTCCAACTCGCGCCGCTTGGCGGGCCTATGACCGCTTCCACTTTGACCAAGTCAAGACCAAGTTGAGTCTCTACGGACCAACCATTATCTTGTAGAAAATAAAAGAAGCTGAGACAAACTGAACTCAACTTCTTTTTTAGTGTCATATAGGCAATGTTAGTCCTGCATCTGACGTTTGACCTGATAAGGCAAATACAAGACTAGTAAAACCAAACCAGCTCCCAGTAAGGCTAGAAGGGCTCGTTTTTCTTGGAAGGTAATCAACCCAACAACTAATTCCACTACTAAGACCAAACTGGTCAATCCTCGGACTACAGTCTGTAAGCCTTTTTCCTTTTGCCCCTTGTCCAGTGGAAAGAGTTGGGTCAAATACTGGTAGTCAAAGGCATGATAGAGGGCCAGCAACTGGAAGAGCAAGAGGTAGTTAAAGAGAACCACCACTGCTGTCGCAATCCAAGCTTGCTCGATAAAAACCTGCGCCAGTATGGAAAGCAAGAGAAGACGAAGACTGAGGGCAAAGAGATCTCCATTTCGCAGATAAGAACGCAGGTAGAGATTTTGCCAAATCTTCCCAGGCACCTTCTGAACAGCCTTTAGGATAATGTCCAGATAGGCACGACGCTTGACGCTGTTTGAAATTCCCTTGACCTGCGTAAAGAGGGCAAAGAAACGAAGCAAGACTTGCTTACGCTTGCTTTCTTGGGAAATGACATAGTCCCAGTCCAGTCTATTTTCGGTGAAAAATTTGCTGGCCTTTTGACAAAAGAGGAAATATTTACCTACTCCCAATAAAAGCACATAGACCAGAAAAACAGGGAAACCATAACCCATTGCCAAAAATAAGGGCGCAAATAACAGCAAGAAAAGGGTCTGGATAAAGAGCCAAAAGACTAGGGAAATGCCAGTTTGACGCTTGAGATGGAGTTTGATTTCCTCTTCTCCAACTAAGAGAAAGAGCTTGTCTGGAGCCTCCATATAGGTGGCAATTCCTCCCCAAAGCAAAAGTAAAACAGACGCAATTCCTACAAACAAAAGGATAGGCCAATGGTTTTCAGGAAAATGTTGCAAGAGTTGACTGTACTGGTAGGCTAGAAAGCCCAACAGAACAAGCAGGAACAAGACAAAGTGGTCATTGAGCACATAACGCAGATAACCAAGACACTCCTTACGAAAAGCCTGCTTTCTCTTTAAAAACAAGTCTTTCATAGGTTCTCCTCTTTGGTCAGAGCCAAGTAAATATCATTCAAACTAGCCTCAGGCATGTTAAAGGCTTCGCGCAGTTGCAGGAGATTTCCCTTAGCACGCACCTCTCCCTTGTGAAGAATGACAAAAGCATCACACATCTTCTCAGCCGAATCCAGCACGTGGGTACTCATGAGAATAGACT
>CAURHZ010000146.1:0-4605 GCA_963524345.1 uncultured Streptococcus sp. | reverse complement strand
CGATTACGTCTGCTGATCCTCTAACTGATGAACAAAAGAGTCGCTTGCTCCCTTTGATTGAGAAAAAAATGTCTCTGAAAGTAAGGAGTGTAAACGAACAAATCGATGAAAGTCTCATTGGTGGTTTTGTCATTTTTGCCAATCACAAGACAATTGATGTGAGTATTAAACAACAACTTAAAGTTGTTAAAGAAAATTTGAAATAGAAAGTGGTGTTCTTTTGGCAATTAACGCACAAGAAATCAGCGCTTTAATTAAGCAACAAATTGAAAATTTCAAACCCAATTTTGATGTGACTGAAACAGGTGTTGTAACCTATATCGGGGATGGTATCGCGCGTGCTCACGGCCTTGAAAATGCCATGAGTGGAGAGTTGTTGATTTTTGAAAACGGCTCTTATGGTATGGCTCAAAACTTGGAGTCAACAGACGTTGGTATTATCATCCTAGGTGACTTTACTGATATCCGTGAAGGCGATACAATCCGCCGTACAGGTAAAATCATGGAAGTCCCAGTAGGTGAAAGTCTGATTGGTCGTGTTGTGGACCCACTTGGTCGTCCAGTTGACGGTCTTGGAGAAATCCACACTGATAAAACTCGTCCAGTAGAAGCACCAGCTCCTGGTGTTATGCAACGTAAGTCTGTATCAGAACCATTGCAAACTGGTTTGAAAGCTATTGACGCCCTTGTACCGATTGGTCGTGGTCAACGTGAGTTGATTATCGGTGACCGTCAGACAGGGAAAACAACCATTGCGATTGATACAATCTTGAACCAAAAAGGTCAAGATATGATCTGTATCTACGTAGCGATTGGACAAAAAGAATCAACAGTTCGTACGCAAGTAGAAACACTACGTCAGTACGGTGCCTTGGACTACACAATCGTTGTGACAGCCTCTGCTTCACAACCATCTCCATTGCTCTTCCTAGCTCCTTATGCTGGGGTTGCCATGGCAGAAGAATTTATGTACCAAGGGAAACATGTTTTGATTGTTTATGATGATTTATCAAAACAAGCGGTAGCTTATCGTGAACTGTCACTCTTGCTTCGTCGTCCTCCAGGTCGTGAAGCCTTCCCAGGGGATGTTTTCTATCTTCACAGCCGTTTGCTTGAGCGCTCAGCTAAAGTTTCTGATGAACTTGGTGGTGGATCAATTACAGCCCTACCATTTATCGAGACACAAGCAGGAGATATCTCTGCCTATATCGCAACTAACGTGATTTCTATCACTGATGGACAAATCTTCCTTGGCGATGGTCTCTTCAATGCAGGTATTCGTCCAGCCATAGATGCGGGTTCATCTGTATCTCGTGTAGGTGGTTCTGCACAAATCAAAGCTATGAAGAAGGTTGCTGGTACACTTCGTATCGACCTTGCTTCATACCGTGAGTTGGAAGCCTTCACTAAGTTTGGTTCTGATTTGGACGCAGCAACACAGGCTAAGTTGAACCGTGGACGTCGTACAGTTGAAGTCTTGAAACAACCTGTTCACAAACCATTACCTGTTGAGAAACAAGTAACCATTCTCTATGCTTTGACACATGGTTTCTTGGATACTGTTCCAGTAGATGAAATTGTACGTTTCGAGGAAGAGTTCCATGCCTTCTTTGATGCTCAACATCCAGAGATTTTGGAAACCATTCGTGATACAAAAGACTTGCCAGAAGAAGCAGTCTTGGATGCTGCGATTACAGAGTTTCTCAATCAAACCAGCTTCCAATAAGAATAGAGGTGTCAGATGGCAGTATCTCTAAATGATATTAAAACAAAAATCGCCTCAACAAAAAATACGAGTCAAATCACTAATGCCATGCAGATGGTATCAGCTGCTAAGCTAGGTCGTTCTGAAGAAGCTGCTCGCAACTTCCAAGTTTATGCTCAGAAAGTTCGTAAACTTTTGACGGATATTCTTCATGGGAATGGAGCCGGCAGTTCAACTAATCCGATGTTGATTAGTCGTCCAGTTAAGAAGACAGGCTATATCGTCATCACTTCAGACCGCGGTTTGGTTGGAGGTTATAATTCTTCTATTCTGAAAGCCGTTATGGAGTTGAAAGAAGAGTACCATCCAGATGGTAAAGGTTTTGAAATGATCTGTATTGGTGGAATGGGAGCTGATTTCTTTAAAGCTCGTGGTATTCAACCACTTTATGAACTACGTGGCTTGGCAGATCAACCAAGCTTTGATGAAGTTCGTAAGATTATTTCAAAAACTGTTGAAATGTACCAAAATGAACTTTTTGATGAACTCTATGTCTGCTATAATCACCATGTCAATACGCTAACCAGTCAAATGCGTGTGGAACAAATGCTTCCGATTGTTGACTTGGATCCAAATGAAGCAGATGACAGTTACAGCTTGACCTTTGAATTGGAAACTAGCCGAGAAGAAATTTTGGAGCAGTTATTGCCTCAATTTGCAGAAAGTATGATTTACGGTGCTATTATCGATGCCAAGACAGCTGAGAATGCTGCTGGTATGACTGCTATGCAAACAGCGACAGATAATGCTAAGAAAGTCATTAATGATTTGACAATTCAGTATAACCGTGCCAGACAGGCGGCGATTACACAAGAAATTACAGAAATCGTAGCAGGAGCTAGTGCCTTAGAATAGGCTCTAGTCCAGCTCGTATGAAAATGAACTTAGGACCTAGTTAAACTAGGAACCGACAGTATCTTATATAGAATAGGAGAAGGAGATGAGTTCAGGTAAAATTGCTCAGGTTATCGGTCCCGTTGTAGACGTCTTGTTTGCAGCAGGGGAAAAACTTCCTGAGATTAACAATGCACTTGTCGTCTACAAAAATGACGAAAGAAAAACAAAAATCGTCCTTGAAGTAGCCTTGGAGTTGGGAGATGGTATGGTCCGTACTATCGCCATGGAATCAACAGATGGGTTGACTCGTGGAATGGAAGTATTGGACACGGGTCGTCCAATCTCTGTACCAGTAGGTAAAGAAACTTTGGGACGTGTCTTCAATGTTTTGGGAGATACCATTGACTTGGAAGCTCCTTTTACAGAAGATGCAGAGCGTCAGCCAATTCATAAAAAAGCTCCAACTTTTGATGAGTTGTCTACCTCTTCTGAAATCCTTGAAACAGGGATTAAGGTTATCGACCTTCTTGCCCCTTACCTTAAAGGTGGTAAGGTTGGACTTTTCGGTGGTGCCGGTGTTGGTAAAACCGTCTTAATTCAAGAATTGATTCACAACATTGCCCAAGAACACGGTGGTATTTCAGTATTTACTGGTGTTGGGGAACGTACTCGTGAAGGGAACGACCTTTACTGGGAAATGAAAGAATCAGGCGTTATCGAGAAAACAGCCATGGTATTTGGTCAGATGAATGAGCCACCAGGAGCACGTATGCGTGTTGCCCTTACTGGTTTGACAATCGCTGAATACTTCCGTGATGTGGAAGGCCAAGACGTACTTCTCTTTATCGATAATATCTTCCGTTTCACTCAGGCTGGTTCAGAAGTATCTGCCCTTTTGGGTCGTATGCCATCAGCCGTTGGTTACCAACCTACACTTGCTACGGAAATGGGTCAATTGCAAGAGCGTATCACATCAACCAAGAAGGGTTCTGTAACCTCTATCCAGGCTATCTATGTGCCAGCGGATGACTACACTGACCCAGCGCCAGCAACAGCCTTCGCTCACTTGGATTCAACAACAAACTTGGAACGTAAGTTGGTACAATTGGGTATTTACCCAGCCGTTGACCCACTTGCTTCAAGCTCACGTGCCTTGGCACCTGAAATTGTTGGAGAAGAGCACTATGCAGTTGCTGCTGAAGTAAAACGCGTTCTTCAACGTTACCATGAATTGCAAGATATCATTGCTATCCTTGGTATGGATGAGCTTTCTGATGAAGAAAAGACCTTGGTTGCTCGTGCCCGTCGTATCCAGTTCTTCTTGTCACAAAACTTCAACGTTGCGGAACAATTTACTGGTCAGCCAGGTTCTTATGTTCCAGTTGCTGAAACTGTACGTGGCTTTAAGGAAATCCTTGATGGTAAACACGACCACTTGCCAGAAGATGCCTTCCGTGGGGTTGGTTCTATCGAAGATGTGATTGCAAAAGCTGAAAAAATGGGATTTTAAGAGGTGATCTATGGCTCAGTTAACTGTCCAGATCGTGACACCAGATGGTCTCGTCTATGATCACCATGCCAGCTTTGTATCAGTTCGAACTCTGGATGGTGAGATGGGAATCTTGCCACGACATGAAAATATGATTGCAGTTTTAGCAGTTGATGAGGTTAAGGTTAAACGTGTAGATGATGAAAATCACGTGAACTGGATTGCAGTAAACGGAGGTGTTATCGAAGTTGCCAATGGCGTTATCACAATTGTTGCTGACTCTGCAGAACGTGCTCGTGATATCGATGTTAGCCGTGCAGAACGTGCCAAACTTCGAGCAGAGCGTGAAATTGAAGAAGCACAAGACAAACACTTGATTGACCAAGAACGTCGTGCTAAGATTGCTTTGCAACGTGCCATTAACCGTATTAATGTCGGAAAAAGACTATAAGAAAAAAGGGAGTCTGGGACAATAGTCCCTTATTTCCAAAAAAAGCAACGGATTTGCCGTTGC
>CAURHZ010000145.1:0-4616 GCA_963524345.1 uncultured Streptococcus sp. | reverse complement strand
AATAAGGTAGCCACTCCTGCCCCAAGTGCGTCGTAGATATTTCCACTAAACATAACCGAAAAGAAAGGAGCACTAAAGGTCGCAGCCAAAGTTACCTGCAACTTAGTATAAGGAAGGGATTGGGCTTGCAAGGCCTTCAATTGCTTGAAGGCTGTCTCTAAATCAAGCTTTCCTCCTACCAACTGACGAGAAATCTGATTCACATCGCAGACTTTTTCGATATTATAAGAAGAGGAAGTCACGCGTTTCATTCGCGAAATATTGGTATTTTCAATGGAGAAAAAGATAGCGGCAGGCATGGCAAGAACATTGCAATCCACAATCCCCTGCGAATGCGCAATACGGATCATGGTATCTTCTACACGATGAATCTCTGAGCCACTTTTGAGAAGAATGGTCCCTGCTAGCATAATCACATCAATGACGGCATTTAATTCTCTTGATTCTTCCATGCGTTCCTCCTTTTATCAACTCCTTCTATTCTATCACAAATCTGGAGTCAAAAAAAATCTTTGCCATGAAATCATGACAAAGATTCGTTTAATTACGTGAATTTTCGTGGCTTCCCTCACTACTTGATTGATTAGTAGAATGAGTATCTCCTCGTTGATTTCCTTGCTGGTTCCCCTGACTTGGTGTTGTAGTAGAACCTTGGTTTCCACGTTGGGCTGGTGCTGAGGATGATGTTGACGGCGGTGTTTTCGGTTTGTAAATTGAAATCTTGATGCGTGTCTTATTCAAATCTACCTTTTCACCTGCTCTTGGACTCTGTTCAACGACGGTACCTTCAGCAGTTCCGGAAGGAGCTGTGGTAACTTCTACAACTTCAATGTTGGCTTCTTTTATACCAACAATTTGGATGAGGTTATTTTTCGTAAATTCAAGACTGGAACCTGTATAACTTGGCATGACAACACTTGTTACTTTCTTAGCAATAGTTAAAGTAATTGTTGAGGCCTTACTCAAATCATAAGTTGTTCCAGCAGACGGGCTCTGTCTAAGAACTGTTCCTTCTTCACTCTCGCTTGATTCTTCTTCCTCTATCTTGATGAGATTTTCAGGTACCTTCTTCTGCTTGAGTTCTGCGATAACATCGGTCGATTTACGGCCGATATAATTGCTCAATTGGAAAGATTGCTTGCCTGATGAGACAACCAAATTGATTTTCGTTCCTTCTTTTCGACCAGTTCCAGCGTCAGGATCTGTACGGATAATCCGCCCTTCTTCCACCTTTTCACTAGCCTCTGATTTCTCCTCGCCAATCTCAAAATTGGCTTTCTTGAGGGTTTCCTTGGCTTCCGCCACTGTCTTACCTGTCACATCTGGAATGGCAATGGTTGCAGGAGTTCTCGATAGTATCCAAATAAGAGAAGCTGCCACCAATACAATGCTGGCCAACAAAATCATATAGCGAACTCTAAATTTCCGTTTCTTAACAGGCTTGGTTGCGTAATTGTCCTCTGAAGTCTGCTGACTCGGCTTCGCAGTCTGTGGCTTTGGACTTTGTGTTTGCACCTTAGGAATCGAAGTCAAGGTACTTTGTGGAACTTTAGGAAGAGTCTTGGTGTCAGCCTTAGTGGTATCATTAAACACCAATTTAGGCTCATTGCGACGATTATAAGACAAACTACTAGACAAGTCCACATACATCTCTGCAACTGACTGATAACGATCTGTCAATTTCTTGGCAGTTGCCTTGATGACAACATTCTCTAAAGCCTGAGGCACAGATGGATTCTCAGCTATAACCGATGGCAATGGTTTCTGGAAATGCTGGAGGGCGATGGTCACCGCACTATCCCCATCATAAGGGATATGTCCTGTCAACATCTCATAAAAGATAATCCCCATGGCATAGATATCACTCTGTACAGTCGCTTTAGAACCACGCGCCTGCTCTGGTGATAAATAATGCACAGAACCTAGCATTGAGTTGGTCTGGGTCAGACTTGTCTCAGCAAAGGCTACTGCAATCCCGAAGTCTGTAACCTTGGCAGTCCCATCTGGCGTCAAGAGGATATTTTGAGGTTTCAAGTCCCTATGGACAATTCCTCTGGTATGGGCCAAACGCATAGCCAATAGGATTTGTCCCATGATACGGACGGCTTCTTCATTAGAAAGAGGGTGATGTTCCTTGATATAGCGTTTAAGGTCTAGTCCAGCAACATACTCCATTGCAAGATACTGTTGACCGTCTTCCTCACCAATATCTGTTATCCGAACGATATGAGGATGGTCTAGATCTGCCATAGCTCTCGCTTCACGCTGAAAACGAGCTACAGCTATCGGGTCCGTCTGGTAGTTGGTCCTCAAGACCTTCACTGCCACTTCTTCTCCGTCTAGAATTAAATCCTTGGCCAAATAGACATCTGCCATGCCTCCTCGGCCAATCTGTTTCACAATCCGATAGCGTCCGGCAAAAATCTTGCCGATTTGGATCATTCTGCGTCCTCCTCGTTCATAGAAACAAGGGCAACCGTAATGTTGTCTAAACCTCCTGCATTGTTAGCAAAACGCACGAGCGTCGCTGTTTTATCTGCCAAAGGAATATCACTGGTTACAATATCACAAATCTCACTGCCTGAAATCATGTTGGTTAATCCATCGCTATTAAGTAGGAGATAATCTCCTGTCGCAAGGGTAATCATTCCAAAATCAGGCTGAATTTCGTCTTTTTGACCAATTGACTGGGTAATAATATTTTTCTGTGGGTGGCTAGCTGCTTCTTCAGGTGTCAATTGACCTGCCTTGAGCAATTCATTAACCAAGGAATGGTCGCTCGTTAACTGATGGTATTCTTCTCCACGAATCAAACCGATACGAGAATCCCCAATGTGGGCATAGATAGCCTGATTGCCAATAATAGCAACAGCCTCAAGGGTTGTTCCCATTCCTTTATAAGCTTCATCTTGTCCCAATTGGTTAATCTTTTGATTTTCAATCTCAAGGTTGTTAGCAAACCATTCACGCACTTCATTAACCGTATCGATTTGAGTATCGACCCAAGCTACACCTAGGTCTGTTACCGCCATCTCACTAGCGATATTCCCTGCGCGATGACCTCCCATACCATCAGCTAGGATAATCATGGTACGCCCAGCTCTGTTGACATAGTGGTTTACATAGTCTTGGTTATTTGTTCGTTTCTGACCAACATCTGTTAATAATGAAATTTCCATGTGTTAGTTCCTTCCTAATCTGATATCTTGCGAAATTGGCTGATGAAGAATCCATCACTTCCATACAATTCAGGGGTGATGAGGATACAGCCATCTTTCATGATATCCTTACATTCATGTTCTAGTTTCACCTGCTCAAATTCAGGATGACTTTCTAAAAATGCCTGTACGACTTGAAAATTCTCTTCTGAGACAATAGTACAGGTACTATAAGTTATTATACCACCTTTGCGTAGTGTTTGACAAACACTACCTAATATTTCTAGCTGAATTTCCTGTAAGGACGCGAAATCTGCTGTTTCTTTGTTGTATTTGATATCTGGTTTGCGACGCAGAAGACCGATTCCTGAACAAGGAGCATCCACTAGAATCTTGTCAAAGGAATTCTGACCAAAAAACTCATGCACCTTTCTGGCATCCAATTTTTGCGTTTGAACCCGTTCTGCGACCCCCAAACGTTGGGCATTTTCTTGGATTAAGTCCAACTTGTGGTCATATAAATCCAGAGCAATAACCTGACCTGTCGTAAGATAGGAAGCAATGTGGGCCGTTTTTCCTCCCGGAGCCGCACAGGCATCTAGAACCTGCTCATCACCTTGTAAATCAAGAGTCGGAGCAACCAGTTGACTGGACTCGTCTTGAATGGTAATGGCTCCATCTGCAAACAAATCATGGCCTGCAAAATGTCCTTGCTCCTTAACCAGACCAGAAACAGACAAGGATGAATCACTAGCCTCTAACAAGGCTTGTATTTCCTCTTTTCGGCTTAAGTCAGTCACACGGATGCTGGCCTTGTTTCGCAACAAGAGGCTTTCAAAGATGGCTTGTGCTCGCTCCTCTCCGTATTCTTCCTTGAGTTTTGCAACTAGCCAAACCGGAAGGGAGTAAGCAATGGAATCACGTTTGTTTTTTCGTTTGATGCTGGCAATATCTGGCCAGCCTTCACGCAAGATACGACGTAAGACAGCATTGACCAATTTTTCACTGCCTTTTTTACGGACTTTGGCCAATTCTACTGCTTCATTGACTACAGCATGATCTGGAATCTTGTCCAAATAGCGAAGCTGGTAGGCACTCATGAGAAGCAGGACATAGAGCCAACTGTCTAACTGGTCTCTATCCTCGATAAAGTGGGATAGGTACCATTCCAGAGTCAGTTTACGGGCTACCGTTCCATAGACAATCTCAGTCACCAAGCCCTTGTCCGCCGGAGAAAGTTGACTTCCCTTGAGATGCTTATTTAAGGCGATATTTGAGTATGCTTGATTGATAAAGACATCCTCTAATACTGCTAGAGCTAGACTTCTAGCCGTTTCTACTTTAGTCACCAAATCGTTCTCCTACAGTCAATGTACGTCCAACTCCGTTGAGGAAGGAAGCAATGTCCATCTTAGGCTTACCAGCTGGCTGCACTTGTTTGAGAGACAAAGCTCCTTC
>CAURHZ010000144.1:0-4620 GCA_963524345.1 uncultured Streptococcus sp. | reverse complement strand
CCCAGTGACAAACTCACCAATGTCAACAAAAAGGGAAGGGTATTATACAAGACATCCTTAAATAGAATGCGACCTTCCGGTATGCCACGTCCTCTGGCACCTTCTACTGCTGGTGACTGTAGCTCGTCTATGATGGCTGTTCTTAATTGAGGAATATAGCGCGTAGACATGGTCAGGGCCATGGTAGAAATCGGTAAAATTAAGCCCCATTCATTTGCAGTTGACTGAATAGGAAACCAGCCAAGCTTGACCGAAAAGACAAGCATTAAGAGAATTCCAATGACAAAACTAGGAATGGCATTTAAAAATGCGCAAACCGTCATTATAAATCGATCCAGTCGACTACCGATATGATAGGCTGCATACATCGAAAGAGGAAGGGAAATGGCAAGCGTTGCCAGCAAGATATGGATCCCTAGATAGATCGTATTTGGAAAGTAAAAGACCAATTGATCCCAAACTGGGGCTCCTGTACGATAGCTGATCCCGAAATTCCCTTGGAGGATGTTTCCTAACCATCTCAGATACTGAAGGATAAAACTATCATTTAAACCCATCTCAGCTCGTTTGACCTCTAGTAGTTCTTTGGTATAAGGAATTCCTTGCGCATTTAAGATACTTTCTGCAGGATCCCCTTTTGCCAAATAAACGAGTAAAAATGAAAGAAAGCTGACACAGAGCAGAATCAAAACCATTTGAAACAGTAATTTGATGAAATATCTTATCATGGCTCCCTTCCTTCTTCCTGATATGGTTTCATCAACAGTTTGGTGTAGTCCGATTGAGGATTTCGCAAAACGTCTGACATCAAACCTTTCTCTTGAATTTTTCCATCTTTTAGTACCATGATTTCATCACAAAATTGGCTGACCAGCGCAATATCGTGTGAAATAAAGAGAAAAGATGTTTGGGAGCTATTCTGAATCTCTTGTAGAAGGTCCATCACTCCCTCTTGGACAGTCACGTCTAAGGCACTGGTGATCTCATCACAAATCAATAAGTCAGGCTGGACCAAGAGAGCTCTGGCTATAGCCATCCGTTGACATTCTCCGCCACTTAATTGGTGGGGAAACTGCTGCGCCAGATCCGGATGCAAGCCAACCCTTTCCAAGAGTTGGTGAATCTGCTCTTCCATCTCCTTCTTAGTCTTACAAATCTTAAAATTCTGACAAACCTCTTCTAAACATGCTTGTAAGGTCCTTTTGGGATGAAAGGCTTCTTGAGGCTGTTGAGAGATGTACTGGACCCTTTTGTAAAACTCAAGGTCTGTAAAACTTGTCAGCGATTGCCCCAGAAACTGAATACTCCCCTCTTGCACATCCTGGAGTCGACTCAGAATTTTGGCAATGGTGCTTTTACCAGAACCAGATTCTCCGACCAAACCAAGCCGATGACCCTTATTTAGAGTAAAAGACACATCAAAAACACCAGCCTGATGATGAAGTGGATCTTGATAATGATGAGTGAGATTTTTACATTCGAGTAAATAGGTCATTTGGTGACTCCTGCTACAATTTTAGTTTGGGAATAGCACTTAGTAATTTCTGGGTGTAGGGATGTTGCGGATTTTGGAAAATTTGGTCGCGACTTCCTTCTTCCACAATCTTCCCCTCCTTCATAACCAAGATCCTATCTGCCAACCTTTTTGCAACACTCATATCATGAGTAACAAATAAGAGGCTAGATTCTTCGGTCCTTAGCAATTCAATCAAGGTTTGAATAAACGATTCCTTGGAGAGAACATCCAGGGCACTGGTCGGCTCATCTGCCAAGAGCAATTTAGGATGACTGGCTAAGGCCAAAGCAATGGCCACTCGTTGCATCATACCTCCACTGAGTTCAAAAGGGTACTTTGATGGAACCTGTGCTGGATCTAAGCCAACCATCTGGAGGCATTCCTCTAACGATCTCATCTTTTCTACTTGAGAGCCATGACTCTTGACGAGATCCTCGTAATGGTGCTTGATTTTACGGTTGTTGTTAAAACCGAGACTGGACTGTTGGGTAATCCAGGCCAGTTCTGTCCCCACAAATGGATAAGAAACCCGCTTCTTTTGTGGGCTGATGGTCTGATCCCTATAAGAAATCCTGCCTTGGGTAAAGACTAAGTCATTCAAGGGAAGACCCAAAAGCAGTTTTAAAATCGTTGTTTTGCCACTTCCGCTTTCTCCGACGATTCCGACTGCTTCACCTGCCGAAACGGTTAGAGAAAGTTGATCTAAAATAACCTTTGACGGGGAAGAAACCGTGACATTCGTCAGTTGCAACATAGCTTTACTCCTTCGAGAGTTTGTTGGTTACATGATAATAATCTGTTGGATGGGATTCCAAATGAGAGATGGATTTGTCCATGACGATAGCAACTTTATAAAATCCAATGATCGTATAACCATGATCCTTATCCATAAGGGCTTGAATGTCCTTGCTCAATTGGATCCGTTTTTTCTGATCGGTCTCAGTTGCTAGCGCTTCGATCTTCTGATCAGCTTCCGCATTGCTATAATGACCGACATTTCCTACTCCCCCAGTTTTGACAGCTGAGTTAAAGTAAGCATATGGATCACCAATCGGAGCAGCTACGACGGCATAAGGCGTGAAGGCGTAATCTTTCTCCTTTGCGACAGCACTCACTTCCACCTTACGAATCTTCGCTTCAATTCCAACCTCTTTTAATTGTTGTTGAGAAGCTTCAATGGCTAACGGCATTTCTGGTAAACGAGTAAAGGAGAGCAATTCAATCGTGACTTTCTTTCCATCTTTTTCACGGTAGCCATCGCCATCAGTATCCTTGTAGCCAGCCTCATCTAACAGTTTCTTAGCTTTTTCTACATTAAACTCATGAACACTTTTATCTAAGGCAAAATCGGAGCTAGAAGGGAGCGGTCCAGTAGCTGGAACGGCCGCACCTTTAAAAAGGGATTCTGTATAAGTTTTCTTGTCGACCAAGGTATCCAAAGCTTGACGGAACTGATCATCAACTACATAAGGATTTTCAAAGTTGTAGACATAGCTTAAGTAACGGCCACCTTCTTTTTCAGAAATTTTATACTGACTGTCCTTCTTAAAGCTTGCTAAATTAGCATAGGGTAGCCCATAAACAGCATCGACTTCTTTGGATTGAAGGGCAGCAGAAATGGCTGTCGGATCAGAGAAATATTTAATCTGAACCTGTGCGACCTTCGCTTTACCACCCCAATAGTTTTCATATGCCTCTAGAGTAGCTCCTGTTTCTGGGGTATAGGTCTTAATAAGAAATGGACCTGTCCCTACTGGAGATTTATCAGAGGCAGCCTTCCCATCTACATCTACAATAACAGAATAAGGCTCTGCTAATAGATCCTTCATGATCGGCTGTTCTAATTTTGTTTTAATGGTGACGGTTTGACCATCTGAATGAATGCTCTCAATTCCAAGGTCATCCGCTGCACGTTTACTCTTTTCAATGAGTCGTTTCAGAGAAGCCTCTACCTTAGCACCTGTCATTTTTTCCCAATTTTGGAAAGTAACATCATTGCGAAGGGTAATTTTCCACTCCAATTGAGAGGGGTGTTCAATTTTTTCAGCTAGCCAAGGTTGTGGTTCTAACTGATCATCCATTTTAAATAATGTTTCACCCACTCCATAACGGACAGTGAACCAGCCATTGTACTCGTCTGCAGGATCAATATTGGTTGGAAACTGAGTATACCCAATGGTCACTGTTTGAGCCTTTTTGGCTTCCTCAGGTGAGGAAGGTTGATTCGTTTTTGCACAACCCATAAGGGCTAGACTCATGAGAGTCGCTCCGATCATAAATTTCCATTTTTTCATTTGTATCCTCATTCTATTAATATATTTTCCTTCAAGAAAATAAGAACAAAAGAAAATTTCTCTTACCTTCTTGACTCACCCAGTTGCCATCTTCATCAGCTTTCGCTTGCATGATCCTTCTCGCCACATTCTGTAAGTAACGTTTCTTCCCAAGGATCCTTGTCTTCTAGGAGTAAAACAGTACCTTGAGGGATATCAATCGACCAAAAGTCAGCTTCCGGATCTACTAAAAATTGATAAATCAAGCGCAAAACACCTAGATGCCCAACTATCGCAATTTCATCATCATCTGTTTCACGAATCTCTTCGACAATGGATTGGACCCGATCTTTAAATTTTTGAAAGGGTTCTGCCTTAGATGGAGTTACGTCAAAGGGACTTTCCAACCATTCTTCCCAAACCAAGGGAAAGGCCGCTTGAATTTCGTTGGCTGTCCTTCCCTCCCATAAGCCGAAATCTCTTTCGTTCAAGGCTTTATAAGCTGTGGGATTCTGATCTGGGAAAATGATGGCTGCTGTTTCTTGCGTTCTTTTGAGCTGACTAGTATAAACTCGAGAAATGCTTCTTCCTTTCATCAATTGATGAAGTTGGGCAGCTTGTTCTTTTCCCGTCTCATTGATTGAGACATCCGCCTTTCCATAGAAAAACCGTTTTTTATTAAAGTCTGTTTCTCCATGGCGAATCAGGTACCACTTTTTTACTGTCATATGATCATTCCTAACAAAAATAATATCTGAGCTACTTCTACTGATGCTCCTAAGGTATCCCCTGTCTCCCCATCAATCTTTTGGTAAACGAACCAACGAAAGG
>CAURHZ010000143.1:0-4633 GCA_963524345.1 uncultured Streptococcus sp. | reverse complement strand
GCGTTCAACCATGTGGAATTATTTAAAAATTCTAGAACAACGTGCAAAAATTGAAGAAATAAAATTATAAAATCTAACCGCATCGAAATCGAGGCGGTTTTCTAATGCTCTAACCGTATGGAATCCCGTACGGTTTTTCTATTGTCCAAGCATTGAAGACACTAAAAGCTATGGAAATTACAGTCGGGGACGACTTTAAAAATAGGAGGTTCGCAATGAACGAAGAAACACAAACAGTCGAAACGGTTGAAGAACAAAAGGTACCTGCAGAACCTGCACCACAACCGCAAGACGAGAAGAAGTACACGGACGCAGACGTCGATGCTATCATCGATAAGAAGTTTGCCAAGTGGAAATCAGAGCAAGAAGCCAAGGAAAACGAAGCTCAGAAGCTTGCTGAGATGAACGCTGATGAGAAACAGAAATATCAGTTAGATCAGCGTGAGCAAGAACTAGCCGACCGCGAAAAGGCTATTGCTCGTAAGGAATTGACCGCAGAAGCTAAAGCAATGCTAAGTGAACGTGACTTACCTGTTGAGTTAGTGAATGTGGTTGATTTGACAAGCGCAGAGACGGTATCGCAGTCTGTCGCAGTATTGCAAAAATCATGGGAGCAAGCTGTGCAAAAAGGCGTACAAGAAAAGCTAAAAGGCGGAGCTCCAATGAAGCAAGCGCCAGTCGATAGTGACGGTATCACAAAAGAAGAATTCTCTCGCATGGGTTATCAGAGTCGAAATGAACTCTATCAAAAGAACCCAGAACTCTATAAGAAATTGAAAGGTTAAATAAATGACAGCAGGACAAACTAAATTAGCCACTATGGTTAACCCAGAAGTAATGGCGGACATGGTTTCCGCTAAACTACCTAAATTGATTAAATTCACTCCACTTGCTTATGTGGAAACAGCACTCCAAGGCCAACCAGGGAACACTCTAACAGTTCCAGCATGGGAGTATGCAGGAGATGCGACAGAGGTTGAAGAAGGTCAAGCTATTTCTCCAGACCAATTGACTACTAAAAAGACCACTATGACCATCAAAAAGGCTGCTAAAGGTTATGAAATTACCGACGAAGCTCTTTTGTCAGGTCTTGGAGATCCACTAGGTCAAGCGACTTACCAGCTTGGTTTGGCTATTGCTAACAAGATTGATGATGATTTGGTCGCAGTAGCTAAGACTGCAACACAGTACGTTGCAGAAGCTCCTACAACAGGAGCAGCTCTTGATAAAGCACTTGCTATTTTTGACGATGAAGAAGACGCAAAATATGTAGCTCTTATCAATCCAGCAGATGCCATTGATTTGCGTGCTAACACTGTGAAAGAATGGATTTCAGGCACAGAAGTAGGAGCGAACACAGTTGTTTCTGGTACATTTGGAGAAACACGAGGCGTTCAAATTGTGCGTACTAAGAAAGTTGAAAAAGGAAAAGGCTTTATCGTCAAAGTCTCTCCTAGTCAAACTCAGACAGACGATGCCAATAAATACGGTGCGTTTGTTATCATGCTAAAACGTGATGTGGCTATCGAAACAGACCGTGACATCCTTAAAAAGACAACAGTTATCACTGGTGATGAACACTACGGTGTTTACCTATACGACCCTACACGAGTTGTAAAATTCGGTGAGTAAGAGGTGACGATATGAGCTTATTGCTACGACGTCATTATATCCAAGAGGAGCAGGCTAGTCAGTATTCTGATTTAGAGAATAAGACTCTAGAAGAGTTGAAGAATCTAGCCAAAGAAGCTGGCATAGCTGGCGCCTATAAGTTATCAAAAGCCGAAATTGTAGAGGTGTTGGAGGATTTAAAAAGTGAAATTTAAAATCAAACAAGATTTCTACGATTGGAAATCAAATGTAAAACGACTGGCAGGAGAGGAACTTGAGATTACTGAAGAGCGTTATGCTGAGCTGACTGACAATTTTGCCAGCAATGGTGTATCGGTATCAGATATCCTTGAGGAAGTAGGCGGTACTGAAAGCTATAATCCAGTAAGTTATAGCCCAGTCAGTACCGTTCAGGCCCCTCAAGTGTATGTATCGGGAGAGACTACGCCTTTAAGTCAAGAAGGAGTTTAAAATGTCTATAGAGTTGCTGAAGAAATTAACAGGCGAAGAAGATACTCAGCTGCTCATGTTGCTCCAAACGAGGGCTACAAATCTTATCTTGTCAGAGACGAATCGCACATCTTTGACACCTGCTTTAAGTCTCTTAATACCTGAGGTTGCTATCGAGCTCCACAACCGCTCAGGAGCGGAAGGAGAGCATTCCAGAACCGAGGGTGGTATAGCAGTAGTCTACGGAGAAAACGGCCTGTCTACGGGTCTTCTACAGCGTATACGCATGCACAGACTAGCAAGGGTGGCAGGCCATGTTTTTGAAGCAGAGTAGACTGAAACCTTATCCTATGAGGCGGTTTGAAAAAACTGTTACAGAGGAAGGCGTCGCAAAAGAAGGATATGCCAAGGAAGCTGAGACAGTACGTCTTGAATTGTGGCCAGCTAGTAGCAAACTACAATCTGAGCTGTATGGCGAGCGTGTCAATGATATTTTGAATGCCAATGCCAACAAGTCAGCGACTATCAAAGTAAAGGATGGTGTGTGTATCGATAGCCAAACAGAAGTGACTCACAGGGTTATATCTAAAAAGGTCTACACATACCATCAAGTTTTGGAGTTAGAGCGTGTCAGAGCTACTAGGGGCAGATAGACTCATAGCTAAGTTCAGAAAGCTGTCAGATGTTGCACAACGGGACATTGTTTCAAAAGCGGTTCATCATGCAGCTAAAACCATTGTCCAAGCTGATGCTAAAAGACTTGCACCAGGGAACAATGGAGAGCTTAGAAACAGCATTAAGACCAGGGTTAAAATGGACGGAGATAAGGCTATAGGCGAGGTTTACACTAATCTACACTATGCGCCTTACGTTGAGTTTGGAACAGGACCTAAGGGTCAAGCTAGCCATTCTGGTATCTCTCCAGAAGTCAGCGTATCTTATCGCTCTAGTCCATGGTATGTGCATGAAGACCAAATCAATGTAGGACCTTACCACTTTCAAAAAATTGGGGAGTTCTACAAGATGTATGGTCAACCTGCCCAGCCTTATCTTTATCCAGCTTTGAGAGACAATCAAGAGCGTGTGTCTAAGAATATTTCGAATTATGTCCGTAGAAAGATAAGAGAACAAATATAATGATCAATATCAAGCCTGTTATTTATAAAGAATTGCAAAAGGTCGCAGATAATGTGACTGATACTTATCCTAGCGATTGGGAGACTTTCCCAGTCGTTATTTTTTTGGAAGAACAAAACAAGCCTGGTGAATGGTTTGATGACCAGGAACAAAAATCATCTATCCGCTACAAGGTGGATATATTTGATGATACAAGCACCAGTGAGTTAGCTGTTAAAATCAATCAGATTTTTGAGTCTTTAGGTTTGCGAAGAACCGACTGCCAAGACGTGCCAGACCCGTCTCATTTGAGACATAAGGTCATGCGTTTTGAAGGTGTCGTTGACTTACATTCAGAGCTTGTTTTTCAATTTAGAATGGAGAATTAAACATGTTAGCAAATGGAATTACGCTTTCTTATAGCGAAACAAAAGGTAGCTATACTAAACTTGTTGGATTGAAAGAAGTGCCAGAGTTTGGTATTGAACCTGAAAAAGTAGAGAATACTACTCTTGAAGATAGAGTAAAAATGTATGAGTTCGGTATCGGTGATGCAGGGGAATTGGAATACAAATTCTCTTACAAAAACGATAGCGCAACTGCTCCTTACCGTGTATTGCGTAATGCAGCGGACGCCAAGAAAAAACTTTATTTTGAACAAGTTTACCCAGACGGTACTAAGGTTAATTTTGAAGGTCAAGTATCTGTCAAACTTGGCGGTGGCGGTGTCAATGCCGTTATCGAGTTCACACTTAAGATTGCATTGCAGTCTGATCTTACATTCACTGATGGTATTGGAGGTTAATTAAATGGCGTTACCTTACTCAATTTGGAAGATTAGCGATGAGAAAGAGTTGAAACTACGACTTTCATCTCATCAAGCAGCAAAAGTTGAAGAAAAAATCGGTATGAACTTACTGAAAATCTTCATGCCTGAAGCTGGCGAAGAGTTTCCTTTGCCTCCTTTGAAAGTTGTATTGCTCTTGATTCATGGAGCTTTGCAAAAGTATGAGAATGGGTATTCTCTTGAGGATGTCTATGATCTATACGATGAATACGTAGACAACGGTGGAGACCAAACAACCTTCATGACAGAGGTTTTAATGCCACTCTTTGAAGTATCGGGTTTTACTCCACGAGGAAGCAAGGGCAAGAAAACTTCCAAGAAGAAAATGACAGTAGTCGAGTAATCTTAACGGTAACGCAGATTATTGAGAGGCTTTACCCTATGTTTTTGGATATCGGGGGCAAGCCTCTTGAATTTTGGGATTTAACAGTACTTGAAATCAGGGAAATGATTGAAAGCTACAACCGTGTCAAAATTCAAGAGCGTAAAGAGAAGATTATTGACTCATACAGACTTTCGCAGATGATTTCTAATCACGTTTCTTTATTGTTATCCAAGGATGCTAAAGTCTTTGAGTTCTGGGAATATGCGCCTGAGTTGTTTGTAGAA
>CAURHZ010000142.1:0-4643 GCA_963524345.1 uncultured Streptococcus sp. | reverse complement strand
TATCAAGGAAACGACGTTCCAAATCAACGATGGTTTCACCATTCCAGTGCATGACCAAATTTGGTTTTTCAGTCACTGTCGCAACGACAACAGCATCAATATTCTCTTTGTTACATTCTACAACAAAGGCATCTACGTCCTCAGGACGAACCACCACAGCCATCCGTTCTTGAGATTCAGAGATGGCAATTTCGGTACCATTCAAGCCCTGGTATTTAAGAGGCACTTTATTAAGGTCGATTTCAAGACCGTCTGCCAATTCACCAATAGCCACGCAGACACCACCAGCACCAAAGTCATTGGATTTCTTGATAAGACGAGTGACATCACCATTACGGAACAGACGTTGAATCTTGCGTTCTTCGATGGCATTCCCTTTTTGAACCTCAGCACCAGCAGTCTCTACAGACTCAACCGTTTGAACCTTAGAAGAACCTGTCGCACCACCGACACCATCACGTCCAGTCTTACCTCCAAGGAGGATAATGACATCACCCGCTTCCGGTTTTTCACGGACAACATTGCCCTTAGGAGCCGCTCCGACAACAGCACCTAGCTCCATGCGTTTAGCTACAAAGCCTGGGTGGAAATACTCACGAACGTAGGTTGTTGCAAGCCCAATCTGGTTACCATATGAAGAATAACCATGGGCAGCTGTTTTAGAAATAACTTGTTGTGGCAATTTCCCAGCACGCGTTTCCGAAATCGGTGCTGTAATATCACCCGCACCTGAAATACGCATGGCTTGATAAACGTAGGAACGACCTGACAATGGATCACGAATGGCTCCACCGATACAGGTAGCAGCCCCACCAAATGGTTCAATCTCAGTTGGGTGGTTGTGAGTTTCATTCTTGAACATGAGAAGCCATGGCTCTTTCACACCATCAACATCCACTTCGATTTCTACTGAGCAAGCATTGATTTCGTCTGACACTTCCATATCATCCAAACGTCCATTAGCACGCTCATAACGACCGAAAATAGTCGCCATATCCATCAAGGTTTGCGGTTTTTCAGAACGCCCCAACTCATCACGCATGGCAATATACTTGTCATAGGTCGCCTGCAATTGCTTTTGGAATTTAGAAGCTGAGAAGTCGATGTGTTTCAACTCTGTCTCGAAAGTCGTGTGACGGCAGTGGTCAGACCAGTAAGTGTCCAAAACCTTAAGCTCTGTCTCAGTTGGCACGCGCCCGATTGACTTAAAGTAGTCTTGAATAAAGAGCAAATCATCCACTTCCATAGCCATCCCTTGCTCAGCCTTGTAGCGGGCAAAATCTTCTGCTGTATAGCTTTCAAAGAAAGTCAATTTGGGAATAGTCTTGTCTGACTCTGAAAACTCCTGCTTGGCAATCCCTACCGTGATGTTCTTGAAACGAGAATCAACTGGATTGAGCAAGTAGTTCTTGACCGCTTCTAATTCAGTCGTATCAATATCTTTATTCACCAAGTACAATTGTGCTGTATTAACCGTCACATCACTCGAACTGCCCAACAAAAGCAAAGCTTCCTGTGAAGATGCTGCACGCTGGTCAAACTGCCCTGGCAGGCTTTCAATAGCAAAGAAAGCATAGTTGGCAAGATCCGCCTGCACAGCCGCTTCGTCCAAAACATGGTCTGTCACCTGCTCAGAGAAAATATGTTTCTCTGCAGGTTCAAACAAGTCCTCATCCAAATCAAAGACATCATAAACCTGCACGATACGAATACTTTTCAAAGTTGACAATCCCAAGTTATGCTGGAGTTCTCTCACCAAACTCTCTGACTTGACCTGAAAATCAGCCTTTTTTTCAACAAAAATACGTTTATTCATCAATTCTTATTCCTTTATTTCAGCTCTTGCAATGTTCCAAAATGACCTTGAAGGTGTTATTTTAAACCTTGCAACTTTTCCCAGACAATCTCGTAAACATCAGTTAGTTCTCCCAATCCTCTACGGAAAACATCCTTATCCATGTGGTTGCCATCCGCATCCCACAAACGGCAGTTATCTGGTGAAAATTCATCTGCTAAGATAATCTTGCCATCCTTGTCAAAACCGAACTCTAGCTTAAAGTCAATCAACTTAAGGCCAATCTCAGCAAACCAGGCTTTCAAGAGTTCATTGATTCGACGAGTTTCTTCCTTCAAGTAGGCGATTTGCTGGTCATCCGCAATCTGTAGGAATTTCACATGCTCATCATTGATGAATGGATCATCCAAATCATCATTTTTATAGTAAAATTCAACAATCGGAGTCTCAAATGCGATTCCTTCGTCTACGCCAAAACGTTTTGAAAAGGAACCAGCCGTGTAGTTGCGGAGCACGACTTCCAAAGGAATAATCTTAACCTTTTTATTGAGTTGTTCCGTGTCTGAAAGTTTCTCCACAAAGTGAGTCGCCACACCAGCCGCATTTAATTTCTCAAAAATAAAAGATGAAATCTGATTATTCAACACTCCCTTACCTGCAATCTGCTCCTTCTTGACACCATTGAAAGCAGTCGCCTGGTCCTTGTAAGTTGAAATAATAAGATTTTCATCCTCAGTTGTATAGATATCTTTAGCTTTTCCCGAATAGATCAATTGTTTTGACATTTTAAAGTTCGCCTTTCGTATTACTTGAGCACATTCTACCATAAAAAACCTAAAATTACAAGAATTTAACCGAATAAATAACGTAGCACTCTCAAAAATCATAAAGAAAAACACTGCAAGAAGAATCTTTCTCACAGTTTTAAAATCATTTAACTCTAAAAACACGAACATTACTCTTTGTTCAAAAATTGATCCAAATAATAACGTAGATAGCTTTTCTTGCCCGTAATCATCTGCAGACGACCTTCCACCCCGTACCGAAGTTTTTCAGCCTGCTCCGAAGTTAGATTAGTCTCCGCCTCGATTTTAAAGAAATTCCCTTTCTCAGTCTTAGTAGCTGTCGCATCAATACTTGTAATAGTAGAATCTAGGAAAAGTTGATTCTTGGCATCATATGTCGTCGTATAGCGAACAGAATCACCGACCTTGATCCTTGCTACATCTTTTGAACTAAGATAAGCTGTTAGTTTGGCTTTCCCTTCTTTTTCCAAGGATGGATAGAGTTGAGCTAGTAGGGTACCTTCTGCTACCATGGTAGAATCACTAGTCTCAGGATTAAGGTGAAGCACCCCATCCTCACTCGCCGTAATTTTCCCCTTATCTAGAAGACTTCCCTGAACCTTCTTGCCTGACTCTGCCTCCAAGATTTTCTGGTCTAGAAGGGTCAATTCCTGACCAACCTTAGCCAAATGTTGGGATTTAAGGGACTCTAATTGACTGCTTAAGCCTGACGCATAGGCTTGCTGGCTACCTGAACCTGCATACTGGACGCGGTAAGTAGCAAGGCTGGATTCTAACTGAGAAAGCTGCACTTCAACCTGCGCAACAGCCTGGGATTTTGCTTGGGGATTTTCCTCGCCCTGAGACTTGTAGGACTGGTAGAGAGAGTATGCTAGATTCTGACTGGCCAAGGAAGCACCTGTTTCAATAGCTGACTTAGCTGTCTGGTAATCGCGAATTTTAGCCTCTGTTTGGCTGATGAGGTTGCCGATTTCGGCTTGGGTTTGACTAGCTGCTGCATTCTGGGACGCAATGGTCTCATTTTGTTGCGATGTACTAGCCCTAAGACTGCCTGCTTGGCTGATGTAGTCACGAAAGGTGGCTTGGTAGCCAAACTTATCCTCCTCTGGAAAGTGATTCTCCCCTTCTTGCAGACTTTTTTGCAAATACTCCAATTGCTTTTTTTGATCCTTGAGCATGTCCAACTGACTGGCATAGGCCTCCGCTTGGACACCCTCTGCCCCTTCTTGATATTGAACCAAGAGATCCCCCTTCTTAACCAGCTTATTTTCTTCCAAATGATTGACAAGAATGTGATTATTGCTAGTTGACTGGATATTTGCAAGGATTCGACTAGGCTCAACAGTAGCTCTAGTAGACAAACTCATCTCCTTCTCTGCCAAAGTTGCAAAGCCAAGCAAAAACACGAGCAGAAGGGACATGGGTACAATCACCCGACTGGAAAAATTATGGTAACGACGATTATAAAACTCCGCACTTTCTAAAAATTCTGGTTTCATCCTCTCCTCTTTCTAGCTATTCACCAAATGGGCGTAAAAGCCACCTTGTGCAAGCAAATCAGCATGCTTTCCTTCTTCGACAATCTTGCCCTGATCCAAGACAACAACCTTCTCTGTCCGCTCAGCAATGGTCAAGCGGTGAGCAATGAAAATCAAGGTCTTGTCTAAAGCCATAAGATTATCGACAATTCGCTTCTCTGTCAGAATATCCAAACTACTAGTTGCCTCATCCAAAATCAAGACCGGCGCATCTGTCAAGAGAGCACGCGCCAGAGCAATTCTCTGACGTTGACCACCTGAGATCCCCGCCCCATCCGAAGTCAATTCTGTCTGGTAATTCAGGGGCATACGCTCGATATCCTCCCGAATCTCTGCCAATTCGACCGCCCGTAAGATATCCTCTTGAGTCGTCCCTTCCTTGGCTCCAAGGAGAAGATTCTCCAAAATCGTTCCGTTAAAGACATAAGGCTGTTGAGGCAGATAGTTGATATACTGACGCAGAGCCTTTTTATCAATCTGATTGAGATTGACACCACCCAGACT
>CAURHZ010000141.1:0-4643 GCA_963524345.1 uncultured Streptococcus sp. | reverse complement strand
AGTTTGAATAAACTCGTGGTCATGACTGGCAAAGATGATTGATTCTTTAAAGTTTTTCAATCCATCATTCAAGCTTGAGATAGATTCCAAGTCCAAGTGATTGGTTGTATCATCGAGGACAAGGACATTTGATTTCAAGAGCATTAGTTTTGAAAGCATGACACGAACTTTTTCTCCCCCTGACAAGACGTTTACAGGTTTGTTAACTTCATCTCCAGAGAAGAGCATACGGCCGAGGAAACCGCGTAGGAAAGTATTGTCATCTTCTTCTTTACTTGCAAATTGACGCAACCAGTCAAGAATTGATTCTCCCCCTGCGAAATCAGCTGAGTTATCTTTTGGCAGATAAGATTGACTAGTTGTAACTCCCCACTTGACAGTTCCTTCATAGTCAATATCTCCCATGATTGCACGAATTAATGCAGTCGTTTGGATATCATTTTGTCCAATAAGAGCGGTCTTATCACCTGGACGCAAGATAAAGCTGATATTATCTAAAATAGTCTCACCATCAATCTTTACAGTTAGATTTTCTACTGTCAAGAGATCATTACCAATCTCACGTTCCGCTTTAAAGTTGATAAATGGATATTTACGACTAGATGGTACAATTTCTTCAAGTTCAATCTTATCAAGCATTTTCTTACGTGATGTTGCCTGTCTTGACTTAGAAGCATTAGCAGAGAAACGAGCAACGAACTCTTGCAATTGCTTAATTTTTTCTTCTGCTTTAGCATTACGGTCTGCTAGCAATTTAGCAGCGAGTTCAGAAGATTCCTTCCAGAAGTCGTAGTTTCCGACATAGAGTTTGATTTTTCCGAAGTCAAGGTCGGCCATGTGAGTACATACCTTGTTTAAGAAGTGACGGTCGTGGGATACTACGATAACGGTGTTATCAAAATCAATCAAGAAGTCTTCTAGCCATGTAATTGATTGGATATCCAAACCATTGGTCGGCTCGTCCAAAAGAAGAACATCTGGTTTACCAAAAAGTGCTTTGGCGAGGAGAACCTTTACTTTTTCACCGTTGGCCAATTCGCTCATATTTTGATAGTGCAATTCTTCTGGGATATTTAGGTTTTGAAGGAGTTGAGAGGCTTCACTTTCTGCTTCCCATCCTCCAAGCTCGGCAAACTCTCCTTCAAGTTCGGCAGCACGCACTCCATCCTCATCTGAGAAATCTTCCTTCATGTAGATGGCATCTTTCTCTTTCATGATGCTATAAAGTTTTTCATTTCCCATGATAACAACATCAATGGCACGTTCATCTTCATAGTCAAAGTGATTTTGACGAAGAACAGAGAGACGTTCATCTGGACCAAGAGAGATGTGACCAGTAGTAGGTTCGATATCTCCAGCTAAAATTTTTAAAAAGGTAGATTTTCCGGCACCATTAGCACCAATTAATCCGTAAGTATTTCCTTCTGTAAATTTGATATTGACATCATCAAAAAGTTTGCGATCACTAAAACGTAGTGAAACATCAGATACTGTAAGCAATGTTTTTCTCCTATATTTGTAATATATTTATTCTACTAGAAAATACGGAAATATTCAAATTTTTATCTGTCAATTTTTTGTAAACTACATTTACAGTATACTTTACACAAATCTGTAAATAGCAAGGCTGATTTATTTTGATAAATTACGGTTATTTCATTAAAAAAATGCTATAATTGAAGGGACTATATCGAAGGAGAATAAAATGACTAAACCCATTATTTTAACTGGAGACCGTCCAACAGGAAAATTGCATATTGGACATTATGTTGGAAGTCTCAAAAATCGAGTATTATTACAGGAAGAGGATAAGTATGACATGTTTGTGTTCTTGGCAGACCAACAAGCTTTGACAGATCATGCTAAAGACCCTCAAACAATTGTAGAGTCTATCGGAAATGTTGCTTTGGATTATCTTGCAGTTGGATTAGATCCAAGTAAATCGACAATCTTTATTCAAAGTCAGATTCCAGAGTTGGCTGAGTTGTCTATGTATTATATGAATCTGGTTTCATTAGCACGTCTGGAGCGCAATCCAACTGTCAAGACAGAGATTGCTCAGAAAGGCTTTGGAGAAAGTATTCCGACAGGCTTCTTGGTCTATCCAATCGCTCAAGCAGCTGATATCACAGCTTTCAAGGCTAATTATGTTCCTGTAGGAACAGACCAAAAACCAATGATTGAGCAAACTCGTGAAATTGTTCGTTCTTTTAATAATGCATATAACTGTGATGTCTTGGTGGAACCGGAAGGTATTTATCCAGAAAATGAGAGAGCAGGGCGTTTGCCTGGTTTAGATGGAAATGCTAAAATGTCTAAATCACTCAATAATGGTATTTATTTAGCTGATGATGCGGATACTTTGCGTAAAAAAGTAATGAGTATGTATACAGATCCAGATCATATTCGAGTGGAAGATCCAGGTAAGATTGAAGGAAATATGGTTTTCCATTATCTAGATGTTTTTGGCCGCCCAGAAGATGCTCAAGAAATTGCTGACATGAAAGAACATTATCAACGAGGTGGTCTTGGTGATGTGAAGACCAAGCGTTATCTACTTGAAATATTAGAGCGTGAACTTGGTCCTATTCGTGAGCGACGTATCGAATTTGCTAAGGATATGGGAGAAGTTTATAATATGCTTCAAAAAGGTAGTGAAAGAGCGCGTGAAGTTGCAGGTCAAACCCTATCTGAGGTAAAAGGAGCAATGGGACTTCATTATTTTAACTAGGTTTATTTTACAAGAAACTATCATTTCTATCTCAAAGAAAAGATAGTTTTTTATTTACCCCTGTAACATTTGACAAATTTTTATAGAATGGTATGATAGATACAATATAAAAAGAGTCAAGCTCAAAAAGAAAGAAAAGAGGAAACTTCGAATGTCTAATTGGGACACTAAATTTTTGAAAAAAGGTTTTACCTTTGATGATGTATTGCTTATTCCAGCTGAAAGTCATGTGTTGCCTAACGATGCAGATTTAACAACTAAATTGGCAGATAATTTGACTTTAAATATCCCAATTATTACCGCTGCCATGGACACAGTTACAGAGAGTCAAATGGCCATTGCTATTGCTCGTGCAGGCGGTCTCGGAGTTATCCATAAAAACATGTCAATTGCTCAACAAGCAGACGAGGTTCGTAAGGTAAAACGTTCTGAAAATGGAGTTATTATTGATCCGTTCTTCTTGACGCCTGAACATACAATTGCTGAAGCAGATGAGCTTATGGGTCGTTACCGCATCAGTGGTGTTCCAGTTGTTGAAACACTTGAAAATCGTAAATTGGTTGGTATTTTGACAAACCGAGATCTTCGTTTTATTTCAGACTATAACCAACCAATCTCCAATCATATGACCAGTGAAAATCTTGTGACTGCTCCTGTGGGTACAGATCTTACAACAGCTGAGAGTATTCTTCAAGAACACCGTATTGAAAAGCTTCCTTTGGTAGATGAAGAAGGTCGCCTTTCTGGTTTGATTACTATCAAAGATATTGAAAAAGTTATTGAGTTTCCAAATGCTGCTAAAGATGAGTTTGGTCGTCTTCTAGTTGCAGGTGCAGTAGGTGTTACTTCAGATACATTTGAACGTGCAGAGGCTCTTTTTGAGGCAGGAGCGGATGCGATTGTTATTGATACTGCACATGGTCATTCTGCAGGTGTCTTGCGTAAAATTGCTGAGATTCGTGCTCATTTCCCAGATCGTACTTTGATTGCTGGAAATATTGCTACTGCTGAGGGAGCGCGCGCACTTTACGAAGCAGGTGTAGACGTTGTCAAGGTTGGTATTGGACCAGGTTCTATCTGTACTACTCGTGTGATTGCTGGTGTTGGTGTTCCACAAGTAACAGCTATCTATGATGCTGCAGCTGTTGCGCGTGAATATGGTAAAACGATCATTGCTGACGGTGGAATCAAGTATTCTGGAGATATTGTAAAAGCTCTTGCTGCTGGTGGAAATGCAGTTATGCTTGGATCAATGTTTGCTGGAACAGACGAAGCACCAGGTGAAACTGAAATCTTCCAAGGACGTAAGTTCAAGACTTACCGTGGTATGGGATCAATCGCAGCAATGAAGAAAGGTTCAAGCGATCGTTACTTCCAAGGTTCTGTCAATGAAGCAAATAAACTTGTTCCAGAAGGAATTGAAGGTCGTGTTGCTTATAAAGGAGCAGCAGCTGATATCGTCTTCCAAATGATTGGTGGTATTCGCTCTGGTATGGGTTACTGTGGTGCAGCTAACCTTAAAGAGTTACATGACAATGCTCAATTTATTGAAATGTCTGGTGCGGGTTTGAAAGAAAGCCACCCTCATGATGTACAAATTACTAATGAGGCACCAAATTATTCTATGTAAAAGAAATAAAAAGAACTCCTGCGAAAACAGGAGTTCTTTTACAATGTTGTCAATTTTTATTTACAGAAACTTGACCATTTTGAATAGCGAAAACACTTAGATTTTCTGGTAGATTTTGAAGATGATCTAAGCTTGTTGTTGTAATAAAGGTTTGGATTGACTGAGAAATCGTTTCTAATAATTTTAGTTGTCTGGTATTGTCAAGTTCGCTCATAACATCGTCAAGTAGTAATATTGGAGATTCTGTAGTAATACTTTCCATTAACTCGATTTCTGCTAATT
>CAURHZ010000140.1:0-4720 GCA_963524345.1 uncultured Streptococcus sp. | reverse complement strand
CCTACTAGCTTTCTTCAGTCTTTTTCGTTTTATTATCAATTTGTAAACGATTTACAATTTAAGTCAAATTATGGTAAAATAGTTTCATGAGTAAAATGTATTATGCAGAAAATCCTGACGCTGCTCACGACATTCATGAGTTGAGAGTGGACTTGTTGGGAGAAAAAATGACCTTTTTGACGGATGCGGGTGTTTTTAGCAAGAAAATGGTTGACTTTGGAAGTCAACTATTGCTCAAGTGTCTTGAGGTCAACCAAGGTGAGACTGTCCTTGATGTAGGCTGTGGTTATGGGCCTCTGGGCTTGTCCTTAGCTAAGGCTTATGGAGTTCAGGCGACCATGGTCGATATTAATAATCGTGCCTTGGATTTGGCGCGACAAAATGCTGAACGAAATAAAGTAGAAGCGACGATTTTCCAGTCTAATATTTATGAACAAGTGGAAGGAAAATTTGACCATGTCATTTCCAACCCCCCTATCCGTGCAGGCAAGCAAGTGGTTCATGAAATCATTGAGAAAAGTAAAGATTTCTTGGAAATTGGTGGAGATTTGACCATCGTTATACAGAAAAAACAAGGAGCTCCAAGTGCCAAGTCTAAGATGGAAGATGTGTTTGGCAATTGTGAAATCCTTAAAAAAGACAAGGGATATTATATCCTTAGAAGTGTGAAAGAATGAGAGCAGTTGATTTAATCCAAAAAAAACGAGATGGTCAAGAGCTGACTTCAAGTGAAATTGAATGGCTAGTTGAAGGCTATGTGTCAGGAACTGTTCCTGATTATCAGATGTCTGCCTTTGCTATGGCTGTTTATTTCAAAGGAATGACGACTCGAGAAATCTCTGACCTAACTATGAAAATGGTTCAGACAGGTCAAGAGTTTGATTTATCTGCTATTGATGGGGTTAAGGTTGACAAGCATTCTACTGGGGGTGTTGGTGATAAGGTGACCTTGATTTTGGCTCCTCTTGTTGCAAGCTTTGGAGTTCCAGTCGCGAAAATGAGTGGTCGTGGTCTCGGTCATACTGGTGGAACAATTGATAAATTGGAGTCCATTAAGGGATATCAAGTAGAACGTAGTCAAGAGGATTTCATTCATCAGGTTCAGGATATTGGAGTATCTGTCATTGGGCAATCAGACCAGCTGGTCAAAGCAGATAAGCTTCTCTACGCCCTACGTGATGTGACCGCAACTGTTGACATGATTCCTTTGATTGCTAGTTCGGTGATGAGTAAGAAAATCGCGGCAGGAGCGGATGCTATTTTGCTAGACGTGACTGTCGGTGAGGGTGCCTTCATGAAGACGGTTGATGAGGCGCGTGAATTGGCTCAAACCATGGTGGAACTTGGTAAGGCAGTTGGTAGAAAAACGGTAGCAGTCATTACGGATATGAGTCAACCTTTGGGACGAGCGATTGGAAATCGTCTGGAAATCCTTGAAGCACTTGAGATTTTACAAGGACAAGGCCGTCAGGATATTACCCACTTTATCTGTGAATTAGCTCAGATTATGCTTGGTCTGGCAAATGTAAACAAGACAGTTGAGGAAGTTCGCCAACATCTTGAAAATGGACAAGCGCTTGCTAAGTTTGAGGAGATGGTGCAAGCTCAAGGTGGAGATTTAGAAGATCTCTATCGTCCAGTCAATGTGTCCCATGTGGTGGAAATCCCTGCCCAGGAAACAGGTGTCATTTCAGCTCTTCCGGCCATGGAATTTGGCCTCTATGCTATGAGACTGGGTGCTGGCCGTGCAGTCAAGACTGATGATTTGGACTATGAAACTGGAATTGTTTTTGAAAAGAAGGTTGGAGACTCCGTTCAAAAGGGAGAAATTGTGGCAAAAGTATACACAAATGGAAAAATTTCTCCTCAGCTAGTTACAGATTTTCAAAAATATGTTAAAATAAATGATAGGGTGCAAAGTTTACGAGAAATTATAGAAATTATCTCATAAACGACAGGAGAATCCGTATATGAAATTAAATAAATATATCGATCATACGCTTTTGAAGCAAGATGCGACAGGAAAACAAATTGATTGTTTGTTGTCTGAAGCTAGAGAGTATGATTTTGCTAGCGTCTGCGTCAATCCGACCTGGGTTGAACATGCTAAAAAAGGGCTTGAAGGCACAGATGTCAAGGTCTGTACAGTGGTTGGTTTCCCACTAGGAGCAACAACTTCAGCCGTGAAAGCATTTGAAACCAAAGAAGCTATCCAAAATGGCGCAGATGAGATTGATATGGTGATCAATGTTGGTGCTCTCAAATCAGGAAATCTTGATTTGGTTGAATCAGACATCCGTGCTGTTGTAGAATCAAGTGGTGACAAGTTGGTTAAAGTCATTATTGAAGCTTGCTTATTGACAGACCAAGAAAAAGTTGTGGCTTGTCAATTAGCCCAAAAAGCGGAAGCTGATTTTGTCAAAACATCTACTGGCTTTTCAACTGGTGGCGCTACGATAGCAGATGTTCAATTAATGCGTCAAACAGTTGGACCTGATATGGGTGTCAAGGCTGCTGGTGGAGCTCGTTCTTATGCAGATGCTCTTGCCTTTGTCGAAGCAGGTGCGACCCGTATCGGAACGTCAGCTGGTGTAGCCATTTTAAAAGGAGAATTGGCATATGGCGAGTACTGAGTTGATTGAACTAGCAATTGAAACCAGCAAACATGCCTATGTCCCCTATTCTCACTTTCCTATCGGAGCAGTTTTAGTGGCAAAAGACGGAAGTGTTTACACGGGAGTGAATATCGAAAATGCTAGCTATCCTTTGACCAATTGCGGTGAGAGAACAGCCATTTTTAAGGCTATATCTGAAGGACAAAGAGAATTTTCAGAATTGATTGTCTATGGACAGACTGAAAAACCAATCTCACCATGTGGTGCTTGTCGCCAAGTAATGGTCGAATTTTTTGAACAAGATCTAAAAGTGACTTTAGTCGCAAAAGATAAATCGACGGTCGAGATGACGGTCGGGGAGTTACTTCCATACTCTTTTACAGACTTAAACTAGTCTGAGTCGCTCTCTGAGTGGCACGGTCCTTGTGGCCAACCAATCCATACTTGCAACATCGTTGCACATCTTATTTAGGAGGTTCAGTAATGAACAAGAAACAATGGCTAGGCCTTGGTCTAGTTGCAGTGGCAGCAGTTGGACTTGCTGCATGTGGTAACCGCTCTTCTCGTAACGCAGCTTCATCTTCTGATGTGAAGACAAAAGCAGCAATCGTCACTGATACTGGTGGTGTTGATGACAAATCATTCAACCAATCAGCTTGGGAAGGTTTGCAAGACTGGGGTAAAGAACACAATCTTTCAAAAGATAAAGGTTTCACTTACTTCCAATCAACAAGTGAGGCTGACTACGCTAACAACTTGCAACAAGCGGCTGGAAGTTACAACCTAATCTTCGGTGTTGGTTTTGCCCTTCACAATGCAGTTAAAGATGCAGCAGAAGAGCACACTGATTTGAACTATGTTTTGATTGATGATGTGATTAAAGATAAAAAGAATGTTGCTAGTGTAACATTTGCTGATAATGAATCTGCTTACCTCGCAGGTGTGGCTGCAGCAAAAACAACTAAGACAAAACAAGTTGGTTTTGTAGGTGGTATGGAGTCAGAAGTTATCTCTCGTTTTGAAGCTGGTTTCAAGGCAGGTGTTGCCTCAGTAGATTCATCTATCAAAGTACAAGTTGACTATGCTGGTTCATTTGGTGATAATGCCAAAGGTAAAACAATTGCAGCGGCACAATACGCAGCTGGTGCAGACGTTGTTTACCAAGTAGCTGGTGGTACAGGTGCTGGTGTCTTTGCAGAAGCGAAATCACTCAACGAAAGCCGTCCTGAAAATGAAAAAGTTTGGGTTATAGGTGTTGACCGTGACCAAGAAGCAGAAGGTAAATACACTTCTAAAGATGGTAAAGAATCAAACTTTGTTCTTGTATCTACTTTGAAACAAGTTGGTACAACTGTAAAAGATATTGCGAACAAGGCAGAAAAAGGTGAATTCCCTGGCGGTCAAGTGATCGTTTACTCATTGAAAGATAAAGGGGTTGACTTGGTAACAACTAACCTTTCTGAAGAAGGTAAAAAAGCTGTCGAAGATGCCAAAGCTAAAATCCTTGATGGAAGCGTAAAAGTTCCTGCAAAATAATGGATGGAAGTTATTTCTTAGGAAGCGGCCATCGGCCGCTTTTTAAGAGTTGAGACAAAGTCATTTTGTCTCAGTAAAGCTTGTTACTAGATAAACTAGCAAGTTTTATTGAAATAAAATAAGACTCTGAAAGGAAGAGCACATGGCACACGAAAATGTCATTGAGATGCGTGAGATTACCAAGGTTTTTGGTGAATTTGTCGCTAACGACAAGATTAACCTTCAACTACGTAAGGGTGAAATTCATGCACTTTTAGGAGAAAACGGAGCTGGTAAATCCACTCTAATGAACATGCTAGCAGGTCTTCTTGAACCAACTAGTGGTGAGATTGCGGTCAACGGTCAAGTTGTCAACCTCGACTCACCATCTAAAGCAGCTAGCTTGGGAATTGGAATGGTTCACCAGCACTTTATGTTGGTAGAAGCCTTCACAGTGGCTGAAAATATCATTTTAGGAAGTGAATTAACTAAAAATGGTGTATTAGATATTGCTGGAGCTAGCAAAGAAATCAAGGCTCTTTCTGAACGTTACGGCTTAGCTGTTGATCCTTCTGCTAAGGTGGCAGATA
>CAURHZ010000139.1:0-4723 GCA_963524345.1 uncultured Streptococcus sp. | reverse complement strand
GTATATATCGTTGTGTATTTTGTATGTTTTCTGCTATAATAGTTTTTATAAGAGTAGATTCCTTTCTTGATTTGTCGTAATTTCATTATACAGGATTTACTCTTCTTTTTTTATATTTTGTCTCACATCAATTGTAACACTACAATAAAAATCAAGAGAAATTAGAAAATGTAATTGACAAAATGTCAGTCATGTGATATCCTTTAAATAGGAGGTATAAAATGCGAGATGTGAAAGAACCGGAAATACGACGTGCTGAAATTATGGATGCTGCAATGCTACTATTTATAGAACAAGGATATACTAATACAACAACTCAGGATATTGTTGACAAAGTAAATATATCAAGAGGTTTGCTGTACTATCACTTTAAGAATAAAGAAGATATCTTATATTGTCTGGTAGAACAATATTCAGATAAATTATTGAAGGATATTCATGCTATTGTTTATGATGAAGATAAAACCGCCATTGAAAAAATTAGAGCTTTTATAGATGCCACAATTATATCTTCGGAAAATATTTCAGCAGAGGGAACTGAGTTACAAAAGACGGTTGATCTTGAAGAAAATCGTTATATGTTAGATAAGTTATCCCATAAGCTCATCGAAAAACTGACCATATATTTTGAGAGGATAATAAATCAAGGTATATTAGAGAAAGTATTTTTTGTAAAATATCCATCAGAAACAGCAGAATTCCTGATGACAGCCTATGTTTTTGTTTCCAATAACATAGGTATAAAAACCTCAAAGAAAGAACCTGTCAAAGATTACTTGGATGCATTTAAGATAATGCTAGAACAAAACCTAAATACAGAGGAACTCTTTAGCTATTAAAAAGAGATGGAATTTCTGTAAAGAGAACTATGTGCCGATAGCTAAATAAAAACAAGCTATCGGTATTATTTCAAAATATAACTGACAAATTGTCAATGAGGGTGAAAATATGTTAGAGATAAAGAATTTTAGTAAATGTTATGGGGATAAAAAGGTTGTGGATAACCTATCTATTTCAGTACAACCTGGAGATATTTATGGTTTTATTGGGGCAAATGGTGCAGGAAAAACGACAACGATAAAGGCAGTTGTTGGTATCCATGATTTTGAATATGGAAGTATAGATATTAACGGTCATTCTATTAAAGAAGAGCCTGTCATTTGTAAAAAAATGATGGCGTATATTCCAGATAATCCAGATTTGTATGAACATATGACAGGACTTCAATATATTAATTTTATTGCTGACCTGTTTGAAATTCCTACAAAAATACGCAGGGAGAGAATCCAAAAATACGGTGATTTATTTGATATGACTGAGCATCTTTCGGGGATTATTTCTTCATATTCACATGGTATGAAGCAACGAACAGCCATTATTTCTGCACTTGTACATTCTCCCAAACTGTTGATTTTAGATGAACCTTTTGTTGGGCTAGATCCCAAAGCAACTTTCCTACTAAAGAAAATTATGCATGAGTGTGTTTCAGATGGAGGTGCTATTTTCTTTTCAACCCATGTATTGGATGTTGCAGAAAAATTATGTAATAAGATTGCCATTATCAAAAATGGAAAGTTAATTGCAAGTGGCAATACAGGAGATGTCAAAGGTGATGAATCATTGGAAGCATTTTTCATGGAGGTGCAGGACGATGAGTAACATTTGGATACTAATTAAAGCCCAATTGATAAATTTCTTTTCGATTAACGAGATTAGAGAGACGGGAAATAAAAAACAAAGTTCAATGGCTATTGCGAGTTTTGGCATAATAACTCTTGCGTTATTTTGCTTTGTTTATAATATACTAACCGCTAAAACATTGGTACAAGTTGGACAGCAGGAATTGATACCGGCTTATATGGTTGCGGTATCAAGTTTTTCAATATTATTTTTGACAATATTTTATTCGAATGGAATTTTATTTGGTAGTCGTGATATGGAAATTCTCCTATCCTTACCTGTTAAAAGTTCGTATATTATCACCAGCAAGTTCATGTTTATGTACTTATTGAATTTTTTAATAGGCTTGATGTTTATGCTTCCGGGTGGAATTGTATGGGGCTTGAACGGAAGTTTAAACCTCCTACAGATTATATTGTATTTTACTTCTATAATTTTTGCCCCTTTGATCCCCATGTGTATAGCAGCATGTATGGGAATGATTGTTGTGGCTGTTTCATCTTATTTTAAGAGGAAAAATGTTATTGCTCTAATCTTTTCATTTGCAATGATAGGCATAATTGGATATATTGCAGTGTCAGCTATGAAATCAGGTAATGAAGACAGCATTGAGATCATGCTTTCTAAGCAAATTACAGAACTGTACCCAATATCCGGGTTATTCGTGCAACACACAAATTTTCCAATGTATATTGGAATGGGATTATTTATTGCTTTTTCAACAGCAGTTTTTTATATATTTGTAAAAATTGTTGCGATGAAGTATGGATTGCTTAATACTCTTGCTAAAACAACATCAAGATATTCTGATAACAAAAAATCTTATAATAGAAAATCGATATTTCTTGCCTTGTATAAAAAAGAAATGGGACGCTTTTTAAGCTCCTACATGGCGGTCTTGAATGCAGGCCTTGGTGTAATACTTTTATGTGTTTTTAGTATTTTTTTGCTTTTTAATTCTGTAGAACAAATAGGAGAGTTTTCAGGGATAGAAAATATAAATGAATATCTCTCAAATTTTGCTCCATTATTTATTGCATCTATGCTCTCGCTCAGTTGCCCGGCAGCTTCAGCGATATCTTTAGAAGGAAAAAACATTTGGATTTTGCAAAGCTCTCCTGTTAAGGTAAAAATGATCTTAAATTCCAAGATAGCTGTAAACCTTACACTTCATTTGATTGGGTATATGATTTCCATATTTGCATTTACGCTAAAACTTGATATGAACTTTATTCAAATTATTAACCTAATAATTGTCCCTATATGCTATTCGATCTTTATAACAGTGATAGGAATTTCCATAAATAAAAAGTATCCAAATTATGAATGGGAAATCGAGATGATGGTTGTAAAGCAGAGCATGCCTGTTATTGTGTCTGGACTTGTCGGGATAATTGCACTCATTACACCAATTCTTCTTAATTGGTTTTTAAATCTTTCGATAACACCAGTTTTGCAGATAATATCAGTTACTTTACTTGTTATTTCAAGCGAAGTTTATATAAAAGTTAGCAAGTCAAATTTTATTTAGTTCAAGGAGGAAAATAAGATGAAAAACAGACTGATAAAAGATATTTTGGTGTTATTAGTAATGCTAGCTATAATAGTTGTTATTTGCATATTTCTCCCAGAGAAAATTCCTGTTCATTTCAATGCAAAAGGAGTTGCAGATATGTTTGCTAATAAATATTATCTTCTGTTTGCTACGGTTATTCCGTATTCTGCTTATTGGAAATTTATACGCGGAAGGAAAAATAAAAAGGTTAAGTGAATATGTATCCATATTTACAAATAGCATCTGTGATAAGAGCAACTGTTTTAAGAGGTAAGTATGTACCGGGGCAACAGCTGCCTCCCATAAGGACTTTAGCAGAGAGGGAAGAATGTAATCCTGCAACCGTTCAAAAATCATTAAAAGTTCTTGAAAAACAGGGGTTGCTTGTCAGTCGTGGAAGTAAAGGATATTTTGTTACTGAAAGTGAGAAGAAGATAATTGAGTTAAGAAATCAGCATTTGAACAGGCTTATAAAAATATTGTTTGAAAAACTATATGCCTTAGGATTTTCGGATTCTGAGATTATTAAACTATTTGATAGAATAGAAACTTAAACAGTGAATAAAAATCAATTATGTGTGAAGAAGATAAAGATACTGACTATTTAGATTATTGATAAAATGGATGAAATGAATATGGAAGAATCGAAACATCTAAATGTTAGAAATACTCAAGAAACATAATATTCCTCTTTTCAATAATCTCCATAGTAGATTATTGTTTCAGATGCAAGCTGAAACACGCAAGTGTAGCTAAAGAAGTATTCTTATTCTTACGTTTTTAGAGGACGCAGGTGGACAGAAAAAGGCTCCACAATATCCATAAGGGATTTACCCACTACAAATATTATAGTGCCTATAATCTCTATTAACTCTTGCTTTTTCACTTTCAGAATAAGGAACCTGACAAATTCTTCGGACTCATTGAGGACAATCTAAAGCAGGTTCATCTTCTTTTTCAGACTGTCTTTAAAATCTTCCTCAAGGACAAAGAGAAAATCGTCAACGCCCTTCAACTACCCTATTCCAACGCAAAATTAGAGGCGACTAATAATCTCATTAAACTCATCAAACGAAATGCCTTTGGTTTTCGGAATTTTGAAAACTTCAAAAAACGGATTTTCATCGCTCTGAACATCAAAAAAGAAAGGACGAAATTTGTCCTTTCTAGATCTTAGCTGACTTCAACCCACTACAGTTGACAATGAGGTATTTTTTTATGGTTTGATAACTTCAGCTCCACCCATATATGGACGAAGAACTTCAGGGATGGTCACAGAACCATCTGCGTTTTGGTAGTTTTCAAGAATAGCAGCCACTGTACGTCCAACTGCAAGTCCAGAACCGTTCAAGGTGTGAAGGAGTTTCACCTTGCCATCTGCTTCATCACGGTAACGGATTTGGGCACGGCGGGCTTGGAAATCTTCTGTGTTTGAACAGCTTGAGATTTCACGGTAGGTATTTTGTGCTGGGATCCATACTTCTAAGT
>CAURHZ010000138.1:0-4751 GCA_963524345.1 uncultured Streptococcus sp. | reverse complement strand
TGAAGAGGCCATCGATCCCGTTTGAAGTAGCCACTTTCGTACTCTCTTTTCCAGAAATAATATAATCTAATGTTTCTGGGTCAGCCGAATAGACATAGCCATAGGTTTTTGGAGCTGTCGAATCAGATGATTTTGAATTCCCACAAGCTACTAACACACCTGTTGCCAATAAAGCAACTCCTGCTGCAACAAAGACTCTACTTTTTTTCATTTATTTACTCCTCTGATAAAGTATAGGTTATCATCAATTATACCATAGATTTCAAGAAAAGTAAACGAATTTTCAGAATATTTAGGCTTATTGACGCAAAAAATCTGAAAAAGCTATTGACTGAAAATCATTTTCAAGGTATAATAATAAACGTTAAGGCGGTATAGCCAAGTGGTAAGGCACGGCTCTGCAAAAGCTTGATCGTCGGTTCAAATCCGTCTACCGCCTTCTATAACTTGATTTATCAGGTTTCACATGAACAGAAAGCCCAATTTGAAGGGCTTTTTTCTTTTTCTTTGGATAAATAAGGATAGATTTAGAAAAGTTTTGGGGCGGATTTGGGGACTGAGTTTTTCGAGGATACTATTCCCTTTTAAAATCAACTGAAAAAAGCTTTGTCACGCATGATGACAAAAGCCTCTAGTTTACTCTGTTTCTTCTTCTATTTCAACTTCGGTAATTTGGACTTTTACCTTGGTAACACGTCCATTTTTCACTTTATCATTGGTTAAGATAAGCTGTTTATTTTGGCTGACCAATTCATAGCTGAGTTTCTCAGTCGTCGGAATGGTCCCCACTCCTGTCAAATAGTAACCAGCGATGGTATCAACGTCATCACTTTCCAGTTCAACATCAAAGTAGTCATTAAAATCATTGAGATTCATGGTACCTTGAACAATATAAGTATCTTCTCCAATTTTATGAACTTCGATTTCAGCCTTATCTGTTTCGTCATCGATTTCCCCAACGATTTCCTCTAAGAGGTCTTCAAGTGTCACCAAACCAGCCATTCCACCGTATTCATCTAACAAAATCGCCATTTGTCTTTGGGTATTGCGTAATTCTTTTAACAAGTCATCCACAAAAATAGTTTCAGGAACAAAAAGAGGATCTTGTAAGATTTTCTTCCAAACAATATTGTCAAAACCGTCCACAAAGCCCGCATTAAGGAGACTCTTGGTATGAATAATCCCAATCACATTGTCCTTATCCCCATCATAGACAGGGATACGAGAATAATTTTGTTTTAAAATACTTTGGATGATGGTTTGACTATCATCCTGAATATCTACCATAAAGGCATCCGTTCGAGGAACCATGACTTCTCTGGCCATTAATTCGTCCAGTGAAAAGATTCCTTGTAACATTTCAATTTCGTCAGCATCTAGTGTTTCTTCACTATTTGTCAACATGTACTCAATTTCATCACGGGTCATTTTTTCATCAGCATCGTCAAAGGTCATAGGAGTCAAGCGACTCAAGAGATTGGTAGATGCAGACAAGAGCCAAACAAAGGGACTAACTAGTTTCCCAAGCCCAATGATAACTGGCGCTGTACGAATCGCCAAGGCATCCTTTAGATTAAGAGCGATTCTCTTAGGATACAATTCCCCAAAAACGATGGAAATATAAGTCAAAAATGCTAAAGATAGAAAACTTGCAACGGCATAAGATGTTTCACCATTTCCAAGCCAAGATGCAATTTCTCGTCCCAGAGTGTCTGCCAAACTCGCCCCTGATAAGATCGTAATCAGGGTAATCCCTACTTGAATGGTTGATAAAAAGTGGTTAGGATTTTCTAGTACCTTCAGCAGACGGATATAGCGTCTATCTCCTTCTTCTGCCTTTTGTTCAACCCGCGCACGGTTAAGTGAAACCATGGCCATTTCTGTAGCTGAGAAAAAGGCATTTAATACCGTCAAGATAAACAATAAAACAAATTGTAGCAACAAATTCTGACTACTTGGGTCTTCCATAGTTCTTCTCCTAAAATAGTATCTTACCCTCTATTATATCACAAAATTGAATCCAGTACATATTATTTTTTCTCAATGTCTATTGTAGTCCTACTTAAATGGTCCAAAAAAGAACTCCTACATTCACAAGTGACATAGGAGTTTATCTTATCTTTTACTGAGTGACCGTTACTTCTCCAGTTCGGTAATCCAGTTGAAGTCCCTTTTGAACATTGGGAACTAGAACATTGAATTCCAATTCTCCGTCTGAAGACTTGGCTTCAATCTGTGAAGCTGAAGGAACTAAGTCCTCGTTTGAAGCGTAATAAAGGGTTACACGGTAACGGACACGCTTGTTTTGGTCCAAAGCTTTACGTACCATGCTTTCATAGTAGTTCTGCCCTGTCGAATCCTCGGCTTGAGCTTGATTTGCCCAAGCTGTCTGAACAGCAATGTTTTTAGGATTGCTTGTTGAGGCATCAAAACCATCCAAACCACCGATTAAGGCATAACCTAATAAATGCCCCCTATCGACCGCATGGGTATAAGAACCCTTTAGATTCTTAACCTGATGCCAACCTGGTGGAGTCCATGAAGTCGAACCATTCCCCGTTTCCTCACGATTCTTGTACTGGCGAATTGCCTTAGACAAGAGAGCATTGGCTACAGTTGGCACAGTTTCCTTGCCCACTGTCTTTGTTTTATTATCAGCGTAAGATTTACTTGAAACCTTGGCATCTAGATTTGTTTTATTACCATTGACAATAAAAGCACCTGAGCCATTCCACTCAAGACTCCCTTTTATTTGACTCTTAACTGCATCTGTTAAGACACTTTCTGCCAACTCTTGACTAGGAGCTTCAGACGCTTGTTTTTTCTGACTAAGTTTGGTTTTAGGACTATTAGATGTCGATTGCATCTGCTTGATATAATAGCTTCCCGCAGATAAGAGTAATAACACTAGCAGTCCGATCAGTGTCTGTCTTGTTTTTTTGTTCATATTTCTCCTTATCTTTAGAAAAAGGCTGGTCTCCCAGCCTAATTCCCTGTAAATTTATGAATCAATTCCTGCCATTTTGCTGGAGACAGGATGGCCCATGGATCTTGACCCTTACCCAAGATTCCATAACCTACCATTAAGCCAATTCCTAGGGCTAGAGCACCTAAAAACAGTACCAAAATGACTAGAAGTAAACGCTTGATTACGTAGCTTGATTTCTTATTCATCTTCATCACTTGCCTCAATCCGCTGAATCTTAGCACCTAGCTGCGCCAACTTCTCATGAAAACGGTAGTAACCTCTATCCAAGTGAACCAATTTACCAACTACAGTTTCTCCTTGTGCTACCAAACCTGTCAAAATCAAGGCTGCGCTGGCACGAAGGTCAGTCGAAAGAACTTCTGCCCCCTGCAAAGGCTGTCCACCAACAATACGAGCTGTATCACGGATAATCTCAGAATGCAAGCCCATGCGACGCATTTCTTCTAAGTGTTGGAAACGATTTTCGAAAACTGTCTCCACCATAGTTGATTCCCCTTTTGCGACGGTCATCAAGGCTGTAAATTGGGCCTGCATATCCGTTGGAAAACCTGGGTGGGGCAAGGTTTTCACATGAACAGCTTTTAGATTTTCTAGTTGAGAGCGAACTCGAATTCCTTCAGTCTCCTCTGTCACTTCCACTCCCATTTCAAGCAATTTGGCAATCAAGGGACGGTTGTGCTCCCAGACAGCGTCTCGAATCAAGACATCACCACCAGTCATGGCAGCAGCCACCATAAAGGTTCCTGCTTCGATACGGTCTTGGACTACATTGTGAGTCGTACCATGAAGTTTCTCAACACCGGTAATGGTAATGGTCTCTGTACCAGCACCTTTAACCTTGGCTCCCATTTCATTGAGGAGAATAGCTAGGTCAACAATCTCAGGCTCACGCGCAGCATTTTCAATCACTGTCACGCCATCAGCCAGAGTCGCTGCCATCATCAAGTTCTGCGTAGCACCAACACTTGGGAAGTCCATGTAGATATGAGCTCCATGTAAGCGATCAGCCTTGGCTTCGATATAACCAGCTGTCTGACTAATCTTAGCCCCCATAGCTTCTAGACCTTTCAAATGCAGATCAATAGGACGGCTACCAATCGTACAACCACCTGGCATGGATACCTTGGCATGACCTACACGAGCAAGAATTGGTCCCAAGACAACGATGGATGCGCGCATCTTGCTGACATACTTGTAAGGAGCTTCCTCAGTGATATCGCCAGTCGCGTCCACCTCAACAAGATGAGCTTCCTCATCAAAATCCACCTTGGCATTTAAACCACGAACCACCTGATTCATAGTGAAAACATCTGACAAGATAGGAACATTCTGCAAGACGGTCTTTCCTTCACTTGCTAGAATAGTCGCTGCCAACAAGGGTAAGACTGCATTCTTTGCTCCTTCAATAGTAACACTTCCTACCAGACGATTATCGCCACCTTGAACCACAATTTTTTCCATACTTATTTCCTTTACATTTGATTTTATAATAATCCTCTAAGCGCTTCTTGCCACAACTGATACAGGCTGATAAAGAAAAAACTCATGATGTAGCCCATGACAATGCTAAAAAAGGCTACTAATAAACGCACTTTTCCTGTGTTCTCAGCTGTTACTTTTAAAACCTTTTCCCATCTAACAAGATTCTTTAAAAGGTAAAAACTCACATAAATAAAGAGCATGTGACTGCTTAGAGTGAATAATAATTGAACCATTTGACTATTATACCATCTTCTCTGTTTGTGCGCTAGTTTAGAAACTT
>CAURHZ010000137.1:0-4790 GCA_963524345.1 uncultured Streptococcus sp. | reverse complement strand
TGACTTGACCTTGTCCCCCATCAATGACAATCAAATCTGGAGGAGTCAAACCTTCCCCTGACATCATAAAACGTTCAATCGGTGTCAAATTTTCTTGAATAGCAGGTTGGACATTCATAATATCACTAATCGGAACCGCAACAAAACAAATTCCAACGATGATTAGCCCAACAAATAACAAGGCTACCACTAGAAAGCGATTAGTACCTTTAATCACCTCTGGACCCCCAAGAGCAATCAGCGTTCCAAGGAGAACACAGAGAGTGCCTAGAATCGGTGCCCATACTCCCTTATCTAAACCAAGTCCAAAATTATTTCCCAAATGAATCATGGAGCTGGCAAAAAGATTGGCGGTAACGGCGTACCAACCAAAATTTGCCAAACTAATCACAGTTGATAGAACAGCTACCCCTTTTCTACCTAGAACAGCTCTCAACCAAATCCATAAATCAATTCCATATTTAACTGCAAACAAAATTGGGAGACATTCGATAAAAACCCAGATAATGTTGAAACTAAAAATATTAATCAACATTTGATTAAAGGTCAAATATTGAGCCACATAGGCTCCTTGGGTATAACACCAAGTTGCAATGGCAAAACCACTTGTCGATAAGAAGAGATCCCAGAAAGAATACTGACGATCCTTGTTGGTCATGGGAACGATTCCCGTTATCGTCTCCTGTTGAATGAAGTCATTCATCTTGGACATTTTATTGAATACCTCCTGTTATGGCTAGGATAATCAGAATATGATTGACTAGAATCATATCAATTACTTATGTAAAATAAACTTTTATGAAAGGGGAGATAAATATACATAGATTAAGGTTTGCATTTTTTAGTTTCACCTACAACTAATTGCTCAAGTTCAATACCAATTCTCATTTTGTTAGGCCTCCGACTAAAAATTAATTTTAGTTGACCATACTGCCCACTATAGTGATACCAAATATAGAAAAACTTCCCTACCCTAATAGATTTACAGACGCTCTCCTGAAATAATCCTCACAAAAGAGTAATAGTATGACGTTCCAAACACCTGAGCTAGATAGCTGTATTTCGTTTTCACGTTTGGAATTTCTTCTACAGAAATTTCAAGTACCTGCTCAGCCTATTCTACCGTATCAATAAAGATTTTCTAAAGCCTCCAGCAAGGGGCATACTCAAGTATTTCTAATCAATCCTCTATCCTTAAATCGTAACGGAATCTCTATCCTTGATCATATAGCGTTTTAAAGGAGTTAAGCTAGCTAGCCAGTATAATAGGCCTCCGAATATCGCCGTAAAACCACTACCCGTTGTGACTAAGAAAATTGGACTTTGAATTTGTGCTGTTACAGGGTTGTAAACAAATAGTACTGCTACCAATAAAGAGATAAATACACAAGACAAGCCAACCAAGTTAAATCCCTTAGTAAACTCGTAAGCGTCATGACCTTCAAGGAAGTAGGCTGAACGCAAGTCGAGTTTTCGTTTTCTTAAGATAAAGTAATCGACAACAATCATACCAATAATTGGCCCCTGAATATAAGCAGCTAGGGAGATGAAGGATCCGAAATACTCTTCCACTCCTCCCCAGATGCTGAGTAGACTCACGTAAATCATGGCAATCCAAACCATTAGCTTATAACTTACTTTAGGCATCCCACTTTTTACAATCATACAGTTCACGTATGATCCTGTCCCTTGGGTTCCAATATTGGCAAAGGCTACTAGTAGTAGACTTAGGAGTGCAAAGGCTGGAGTGCTTAGAGTTGAAAGCATCGTCGTTGGGTCACTTTCATAGACACCTGTTTTAACAAACATGGCTAGAGCCATCACCCCACCAGTCGCAACGAAGAATGGAGCCACAACTCCGTATGATAAGGCTGTAGCCCAATAACCACTGCGTTCTGATTTTGCTAAACGTGGTAAAACCAATGCCTGTGTAGACCAAGAGAAAGCAAAGGCAACATTTCCTTCCCCAGAGAGCATAAAACGTTCTAATGGCGTCAAATCTCCTTGGGTAGCTGGTTGAATGTTCATAATGTCAGTTATAGGAACAGCTACAAAACAGATTCCAACGATAATCAGACCGACAATCAACAGGGCGATAACCAAAAATCGATTGGTCCATTTGATTACTTCTGGACCTCCAAGAGCAATCAACGTTCCAAGAAGAACACAGAGAGTACCTAAAATCGGTGTCCATACTCCCTTGTCTAAACCAAGTCCAAAATTATTTCCCAAGTGGATCATAGAATTGGCAAAAAGATTAGCTGCAACGGCGTACCAGCCAAAGTTAGCCAAGCTAATAATGGTTGATAGCAGGGCTACCCCTTTTTTTCCTAAGACAGCCCTCAACCAAATCCACAAATCAATTCCATACTTAACTGCAAACAAAATTGGGAGACATTCGATAAAAACCCAGATAATGTTGAAACTAAAAATATTAATCAACATTTGATTAAAGGTCAAATATTGAGCCACATAGGCTCCTTGGGTATAACACCAAGTTGCAATGGCAAAACCACTTGTTGACAGGAAGAGATCCCAGAAAGAATACTGACAATCCTTGTTGGTCATGGGAACAATTCCCGTTATGGTCTCCTGTTGAATAAAGTCATTCATCTTAGACATTTTATTGAATACCTCCTGTCATGGCTAGAATAATCAGAATAAGGTTAATTAGAACTAAGACGATGACTATAGTAAAGTCACTTTTTAAAAATGGCTGAGCAAACACATAGTTTGGTGATTCCATTTCTTCTAGCCTTCTTTTCGTTTCATTTGCCACTAATTCTTCAATTTCTGATGTCGGTTTCATCTCAATTCTCCTCTAAGTATAAATCTAATGCAAGTTTTCCATACTGCTTGGTATAACGATACCAGATATAAAGAAATTCACCTACTGGTTTCCCAACGCTTTCTTGGAACAAGGCCCACAAAAACCAATAATATGAAGTCACTGATACATAGGCCAAGTAGTGGCGTTTGGTTTTCTTGTCTGGAGCTTCTTGTAGATAGATTTCAAGTACCTTTCCAGCTTCTTCTACTGTATAATTTGAACATCCAATAAAGGTTCCTAAATCTCCTGCTGGATCTCCCATACCAGAATATTCCCAATCAATCAAGCTCATTTCTCCAGCTTCATTCAACAAGAAATTCGGGCTATAAGAATCTCCATGGCAGAGAACCTTTTTCGCTTGATCTTCTTGTAAAAACTTCTCGAGAACTGAGATATTCTTATCCAACTCTTCAAGCCCATCAAATTCAAAACGATTGCTGGCTTTTAATTTTTGTCTAAAATCATCAATACCCTCAAATTGATCAAAGGAATGATCCGTTTTTTCTCCAGATTGGTGCAAGCGTCTCAAAAGCTCCATTGCTTTTGCTACATTATCCCAATTATCATAATCTAGTTGCTTGGCATTGGGAATAAATTCTGAAATTTTCCAGCCCTCATACTTGTTCATAGCGACAAAAGTACGATCAATCTTTAATTTTGCAGCAATTTCCATGGAAGCCGCTTCACTAGTTCGATCAATGTAATTCTCCGTTCCCCTACCAGGATGACGATAGACATATCTCTTCCCTAGGCAGTCAAATGAAAACGAAGTATTGGTTAGACCATCTTTTAGAGGTTTGATATTGACAATATCTGAAGCCACACATCCCAATGTCTTACAGATATTATCAATGATTTCCGAATTCGTATTCACCAAATAGTGTTCATCAAACTGACGCAACTCATCTAGTGAATCAAACTCCTTAACAATATCTGCTGAATAATGCCGAGCTTCCAAAGGAAGCTCCTTGACATGACGGCTATAATAGTCTTCCCAGAGCTGTTCGCGATATGGTTCGTGCTTAAATTCAGTTTCTAAAATGTCTACGAATTTTTCACTAAATGCGCGATCAAAATAAACATGCCCCACCATAGCCCAAGTATTCGTTCCACCGATTTGAACATCAATAATCGTGTGATTGGAGTCCTCCTTAGCGCAGTATTCGTCTGTGTCCCCTTCTGCAAATATAGTAGAATAATACCCTCTATAAATATATCGTTCAAACGGATTTTCCACAAAATAATTATCCGACGAGCAAATGTAAGTGTTAGAAAGCTGGTCTCTGACTAGCATGAGAGAAGAACAGTTATTGTACTTGTAGTAATCATTATTTACAACGATTTTAACACCAAATTTTTCTGCTAGATAGAACATTTTTTCCTGCAGATAGCCTACAATAATAGTAATATCCTCTATCCCAGCTTCTTTCAACTGCTTGATTTCTCTCTCAATCAAACGCTCACCTTTGACTTGAAGCAATCCTTTTGGTAATTCATAAGACAAAGGTGCAAAACGGCTACTCATACCCGCTGCCATGATAATGGCATTCTTCACTTGATACGGAGCTAAAGCCTCCTCTCCTATGTCAGTTAAGTTATTTCCCTCGCTAATCCACTTCTTTACTTTACATTCCTTGAGAAGATTATTCACTGTCCCCACAGCGATGTCTAGCTGTTCAGCCAATTGTCTCTGTGTAAAGTTTTCATCTTTGTGAAGCAACAAAAAACGTAAAAGATTAAATTGTTTTTCTGATAACATATCCTCAGCCTCTTTTGTTCAATATTTTATTCATTTAATTATATGATGAACAAACGCTTTTGTCAAGTTAGATTCTATATTAAAAAAACAGATGATCAAATCAATTCCATCAAAATAGTGACAAAACGAAAAAAGCTCCAAAAAAAGAACCTGAGACAAAATAGTTCTCAGCCACAAAAAAGCTAGAGATCTCTAATAGCG
>CAURHZ010000136.1:0-4847 GCA_963524345.1 uncultured Streptococcus sp. | reverse complement strand
AAGAAAGTTGAGAAAAATGGCAGAAAAAACATATCCTATGACCCTTGCGGAAAAGGAAAAACTTGAAAAAGAATTAGAAGAATTGAAATTGGTTCGCCGACCAGAAGTGGTAGAACGCATTAAGATTGCCCGTTCATACGGTGACCTTTCTGAAAACAGTGAATACGAAGCAGCTAAGGATGAACAAGCTTTTGTCGAAGGACAAATCTCTAGCTTGGAAACAAAAATCCGTTATGCTGAAATCGTCAATAGCGACTCAGTTGCCGATGATGAAGTAGCGATTGGGAAAACAGTCACTATTCAAGAAATTGGTGAGGACGAAGAAGAAGTTTATATTATCGTAGGTTCAGCAGGTGCGGATGCCTTTGCAGGTAAGGTTTCAAATGAAAGCCCAATTGGACAAGCCTTGATTGGTAAGAAAACAGGTGATACAGCAACTATTGAAACACCTGTTGGTAGCTATGATGTAAAAATCTTGAAGGTTGAAAAAACAGCCTAAAAATAAAAAAAAGGAGTGAGGAGGCAGTGCGCTTCACTCACTCCTTTTTCCATTTTAAATTGAATTGGAGACGTTATGAGTTCAAAGAAGAAAAAAAATAAGATGGAGCGTGGTCTGACCAATCGTCACGTGCAGGTTATGGCCATTGCGGGAACAATTGGAACAGGACTCTTTTTGGGAGCAGGTCGCTCTATCAGCCTAACAGGTCCTTCTATTGTACTGATTTATATGATTACGGGAGCATTCATGTTCCTCATGATGCGTGCGGTTGGGGAAATGCTCTACCAAGACCCTGAGCAACATACCTTTATCAACTTTATCACGCGCCATTTAGGTAAGGGCTGGGGTTATTTCTCGGTTTGGTCTTACTGGCTATCCGTTGTCTTTATCGGTATGGCAGAAATCACAGCCATCTCTCATTATGTTCAGTTTTGGTTCCCTAGCTGGCCAAGTTGGATGATTGAGATAGGATTTTTGACTATTCTAGCCTTGGTCAATCTGATTGCGGTGAAGCTCTTTGGGGAAGTTGAGTTTTGGTTTGCTATGGTCAAGATTGTGGCTATTTTAGCCATGATTGCTACAGGAGTCTTTATGGTCTTGACTGGCTTTAAGACACCTCATGGAGTAGCAAGTTTGGCCAATATCACCGACAATTTCTCCCTCTTCCCTAATGGTGGAGTGAACTTTGTCATGGCCTTTCAGATGGTTTTCTTTGCTTACCTCATGATTGAATTTATCGGGGTAACAACTTCTGAAACCAAAAATCCACGTCAGGTCTTGCCAAAAGCCGTTAAGGAAATTCCATTACGTATTGCCTTTTTCTATGGAGGAGCCCTCTTAGCCATCATGGCTATCATTCCGTGGCGTGAACTTGCATCGGCTGATTCTCCTTTTGTAACAGTATTTGAATTGGCAGGTATCAAGTGGGCAGCGGCCTTGATTAACTTCGTCGTTTTGACGTCAGCAGCATCTGCTCTTAATTCAACCCTTTATTCAACAGGTCGTCATTTGTATCAGATTGCCCATGATTCGCCCAATCCATTCTTAAAGGCTATCAAGGCAGATACTCTTTCCCGTCACAACGTACCACAAAATGCCATCATCGCCTCAGCAATTTTGATTGCCCTAGCAGCCTTTATCAACGTATTGCCAGGTGTTTCCGATGCCTTTGCCTTGATTACGGCATCATCATCAGGTGTCTATATCGCCATTTATATCTTGATTATGCTGGCTCACCTTAAATACCGCAAGTCACCAGACTTTATGGCAGATGGTTATCTCATGCCCCATTATCGTTTCCTAAATCCTTTAACCATGCTCTTCTTTGCCTTTGTCTTTGTAACCCTCTTTTTACAAGAGTCTACATTTGTCGGAGCAATCGGTTCAGCTATCTGGATTATCGGTTTCGGGATATACAGCCAGTGGAAATTTAGAAAATAGATTTGAAACTCATCAACTCAGGTTGATGGGTTTTTCTAGTTTGACAGTCTTTGGAAATAGGACTATAATCAAGCTGTATCAGTTTTCAAGGAGGTTTGGATGTACTTTAGATTGGAAAACAAGGAGTCTCAGAAAGCACAAGAAATTGGGAATTTGATTCGTGCTTATAATCGTTCAAAAAGAGAAGAAGCTGAAAGTGAGCCACTGAATCTTTATGTCGAAGATGAAAAGGGCAATCTCCTGGCAGGTTTGATAGCAGAGACTTTTGGAAATTGGTTGGAAATTGAGTATTTGTTTGTAAAAGAGGAACTGCGAGGGCAAGGAATCGGTTCAAAACTATTGCAGCAAGCAGAAACTGAAGCTAAGAATCGAAACTGTCGTTTTGCTTTTGTCAATACTTACCAGTTTCAAGCTCCTGATTTTTATAAAAGGCATGGCTACAAGGAAGTCTTTACTTTACAAGACTATCCCTACATTGGGCAAAGATATTATTACCAAAAGAATCTGTAAGGTGAATATGAAGTGATAGGCTCGTACATGAGTATGGAGGTGGACTGATGGATATGAGTAACTATCGATAAATACCAGTTAGAACCTAGAAATTGTGTCTTTCTAGGTGATATTGAGGACAATACAATCGCATCTGAGAAATTAGATGTGAAAATCTAGCACGTCAAGAAAAGAAGCGATGTCTTAGATGTTTTGAAAAAAATTGAATAAGCAGAAAACTCTCTATCTTTTTGTGGTAGAGAGTTTTTTTGTTAATAAAATATTACAAAATGACATTTATATATTGCATTAAGTTAGATATATGATATAATAATGTTAAAAAGAGGCGCAACTTTTTAAAATTAATGGGAATCAAAGAGAAAAACAAGAATATTAATGGAGGAATTACAAAATGGAAGTTATAAATGTAAGTAAACATTATGGTCATTCAATCATTCTCAAAGATATAAATTTCACACTTAACAAGGGTGAAATTGTTGGTCTAGTAGGGAGAAACGGAGTTGGTAAGAGTACATTGATGAAAATTCTTGTTCAGAATAATCAACAGACTTCAGGGAATATTATAAGTAGTGATAATGTTGGGTATTTAATCGAAGAACCAAAGTTATTTTTATCTAAAACAGGTTTAGAGAATTTAAAATATTTGTCAAATTTATATGGTGTTGATTACAATAAAGAAAGATTTGGGAGTTTGATTCAAAAGTTAGATTTGACTCAGTCTATTAATAAAAAAGTAAAGACCTATTCTTTGGGTACAAAACAAAAATTAGCTTTGCTTCTAACTCTCGTTACGGAACCTGATATATTGATTTTAGATGAACCGACTAATGGTTTAGATATTGAATCATCACAAATAGTTTTAGCGGTTCTAAAAAACTTAGCTTTACATGAAAATGTGGGAATTTTAATATCGAGTCATAAATTAGAAGATATTGAAGAAATTTGTGAGAGGGTTCTTTTCTTGGAGAACGGGCTTTTGACATTTCAAAAAGTAGGAAAAGATAGTCATAATTGCTTGTTTAAGATAGTTTTTTCATCAGCTACAGATAAAGACATTTTCATTACCAAACAAGAATTTGGAGATATTGTTCAGGAAGAGGGATTGAAAATTACTATGTCTGGGAATATTCAAAGTAGTGAACTTTTTAAATTTTTTAACGAAAACTATATTAAAGTAGTTGATTTTGAAACTAAAAAAGAGACGCTTAAAGATATTTATCTAAATCGTTCAAAATAAAGGAAGGTTATAATCATGAAATTAAATAAATTGAATTTTCTTAAGGAAAATATAAGAGATTTATATTCATCAGGCGTAATATATCTCGGATTGGTTATCTCGTTTATACCGCCGATACTGGTTACATTCTTTATTCTAAAGACTCAAGGGACATCACTTGGTATTAAGCATATTTCAAATTTTTATGCTATGCTCGGTATGTTAATGGCTGTTATACATGCTAACCGAATTATTAGTAGGGATTTTTCCTACAATACGATCAGTTTATTTTATAATCAACAGAAAAATCGGATGATTTATGTCTTGTCCAATTTTCTATATGCCATCTCAGTTTCCATTATCTATGCTTTGAATGGTATTGTGTTACTAGTCATCGTAAGTAAATTGGGTGTTACAGGTGCTTTAGGATTAGATTTTATAGTAGCCATTGTAGTCAATACAATTTTGTTAGTCCTATTTTATTTTCTATTATCTTACATTTTCTATTTATACAAATTGAAAAGTGGCTTGGTATTTGGTATTTTAGTAGCTTTACTACTCTTTATCCCTAATATATTAAATACGATTATGATGAATACTAGTAATGATTTGTTTATCAAAGCAATTGAACTTCTTCCTTTTTATTCCTTACCTGTATTTGTTGCTTCAAATACGATGTCTATTAGTCAGTATCTTGTGGCAACCACTACAATCATTTTATTGTACTTTTTCACTCTCAAGAAAAGCAAGGAGTATTCATTTTAGTTTCGTTTAGGATTATTTTGCAGACTTAAAATCCAGTAAAAAAATCAGTCATCTTTGTATGCTCCTGCTCTTGCTATGCACACGTTTTTGTCTTATGCTAGACTCATTTCTAAAAGCATTATATAATAGTGATATGAAAGTAACTAAACTAAACAAGAAATACAAGCAATCAAAACTCGTTTAAAAGACTCTACTAAAGCTAATACTAAATAAAAAATCAAATAGCAAGCTAGGGAGTTTATTTCAAACAATCCAACATACTGATTTTAGGCTGAAGATAATATTGGAGTGCTAATTAATGAGGTTATAACAAATAGCTGACAGCTTTTGTTGGTTTTGGATTTTTTAAGAGTAGATGAGTATTAAAACTATAAGGAGGATGCAGGTGGCTAAAAATTTAAAATTAAAATTAGCTCG
>CAURHZ010000135.1:0-4862 GCA_963524345.1 uncultured Streptococcus sp. | reverse complement strand
CAGATAGCACGGAGCTATGCCAAAAATACAAACTTTTCCCTGACTTGTCAGACTGTGAAGGAAAAATCCTCTTACTAGAAACAAGCGAAGAAAAGCCTGAACCGAAAGACTTCAAAAAGATGTTGCAGACTTTAAAGAACACTGGTATATTCGAGGTCATCAGTGGACTCTTGGTCGGAAAACCTATGGATGAAACTTTCTATGACGACTATAAAGAGGTGCTATTGGATATCATTGACAGCAATATCCCGATTATCTATAATCTGAATGTCGGCCACGCAACTCCAAGAGCAATTGTACCCTTTGGGGTCCATGCTCATGTAGATGCACAGGAACAAGTCATTCGCTTTGACTATAACAAATAAAGCTGGGAAAAGTTTCTCAGCTTTTTTCTCTTGTATAACTACTAAAACGTCACATACTACTGATAACTAAAATGAGCAAGGAAAGGCTGTTGCCTAACATGTGAACAAGTAGGGGATAGTAGATATTCTCCTTTTCTTTCACATAAATAATAGAAAAGGCAAGGCCTCCACCTAAGTAACCAACTGCACCAATCCACTCTGATAGAGCCAAACTATGCATATGAGTTAGAGCAAAAACAAGTCCTACCAGAATAATGCTTAGTAAACCTGGCAACCGTTTCTGCAAGTAATGCAATAAGACCTGACGGAAAAAGAGTTCTTCCACCAAAGGTCCAATGACACAAGCAAAAACAGCAATCAGTAGTGGTTGTTCTTGAAAGGTACTTTGAATATTAGACTGATTTAGACCTTGTCCATCTAGTCCCACAAACTGCCTCAACATTCCTGATATAAATCCAAAGAAAACAGTCATCAGGATGAGAAAGAGCCATCCTGTTAAGACGCCAAAGAAGAATTTTCTTTTAGTCTTTCTAATCTCCTTCCATTGTTGGATCAATCTATCCTTGAACAAGAAGGAGCCATATAGAGCTAGTACTACATAGACTAGATAATTCGTAATGGCAGATGGCATCAAAGAAGCCAGCAATTTAACTCCATCAAATACAAAGAGAACTGTATAGAGAATCGCAAAAATCAGAATTCCCTTATTTTTGTTAGACATCATTTAAGACCTTTCCACTCACAATCATTCTCATGGTCATCAACCAGACCTGAAGCCTGCATAAAGGACAAAACGGCGACTGGGCCTGTGAACTTGAAGCCTCGTTTTTTGAGATCTTTGGCTAATTTTTCAGACAAAGGTGTTTTAACTGGGGCTTGGCGGTAATCGGGAACATCGTTAACGATCGTTTTCCCCTCAACAAAAGACCAAAGATAAGCATCAAAAGAGCCATAGTCTTCCTGTAGTCGTAAAAATGCTTGGGCGTTAGCACGTGTAGCAAAAATCTTGGCTCTATTCCGAATGATGGCTGGATTCTCCAGCAAGGCTTCCAACTCGGTGTCGGTCATGTCTGCCACCGCTTGAATTTGATAGCCATGAAATGCTTCTCGGAAAGCTTGGCGTTTGTTGAGCACCGTTTCCCAAGACAGGCCTGCCTGATAGGTTTCCATGCACAATAACTCAAACAATGTTTGGTCATCATGGAGGGGCTGGCCCCACTCCTCATCATGATAGGCGATATAGAGAGGATTGGTCATCTTGACCCACGAACAACGTTTTGTCATGCTCTGCTCCTATTTGACCAACATTTTAAGGGCCGACTTGATATAGTTCTCAGCTGTATCTGTCGTTCCTTCAAAGAATTTCTTGATTTTCTTGAGCTCTGTTGCCTTGTAGCCCAGCGCCAACATGGCTTCCATGGCTTCTTCCAATTCTTGGTTTTCAGCGCTAGCTTGCACTGCCACCTTGGCAGGAAGGTCATCTCCTGCAACTACTACCTTGCCTTCCAAGTCCAGCACCATTTGCTGGGCTGTTTTCTTGCCAATTTTAGGGAACTTAGTCAAGTAGGTGATGTTCTTGGTTTCAATGGCTTGAACCAAGCCAGCATTGTCATCAGCAGCGATAATAGCAAGAGCTGATACAGGACCAATCCCAGATACCGAAATCAGACTGAGAAAGAGCTTTTTCTCGTCTTCTGAGCGAAATCCATAAAGCAGATGAGCATCCTCACGCACAACCTGATGCACATAAATTTGAGCTTCTTGGTTAAGCTGACCTGAATAAGCATAAGGATTGGCCACATGCAGTATATAACCAATACCATTGGTTTCAAGAACAATGTATTTAGCAGTAATTTTGGTAATGATTCCTTTTAAATATTCGTACATAGTTTTCCTTTTAGTTTAATATTTCCCCAACTCACGGAGACTGGTGTGATTTTCCTGAATGCGTCGGAACATCTTTTCCATATCTGACTTGGTAAAATGCACCAAAACAGGGCGTCCGTGGGGACAGTTATAGGGATTGTCACATTGAGAAAGCTGATAGAGGAGTTGTCTAGCCGAATGGTCATCGATACGATGGTTAGCCTTGATGGAACGTTTGCAGGACATCATAATGGCCAACTCTGCTCGGTATTTCTTGATAGAAACTTCCTTGGTCAAAAGGAGCATGTCGCACATCTCATAGATGCCTGATTCAATCTCTTCTTCTGCCATCCAAATAGGATGTTCACGTAAGATGAATTGATTTTCCCCGTACTCTGCTAGAAAGACACCCACTTCCTCCAAAAGTGCCATTCGTTCCTTGAGACGCAGAGCATCATCCGCTGGAAATTCAAAGATGTAGGGCACTAGGAGTTGCTGCTGGCTCTGGTCAACATTGCCAATGCTTTCACGGTACTCCTCGTACTTGACCCGTTCCTGCGCCGCATGTTGGTCTATGATGTAGAGCCCATCTCGCCCTTGGGCAAAGAGATAGGTTCCATGCATTTGCCCGAAAAATTCCAACTCTGGAAAGCTTGAAGATTCTTCTCGCTCCAGCTTATCATAGGCTTTATCCAGACTGGCTAAATCTAGCTCTGGATGGTCTAGTTGGTCATAAATAGCAGGCTTTCTCTCTGCAAAATGCAGTTTGCTAGGCTTAGTCAGCTGGTCCAAGGTTTCCTTGGCAAACAGGGTTAAATCCTTTCCTTCCTCAGTCAATTCTACCTGATAATCAGCTACTTCAGCTTGACTAGGTCTTGACGACTCAGTTTTCTCATAGTAAAGAGTATTTTCTTTGAGCGGGAGAATAGTTTGCTCCACCTTCTCACGATTACGAACGGTAGATTTGGCAAGATTTTCCAAGGCATCAGGTATCAAGGTCTGTTCCTTGAGACTGTTGGAAATAGCTTCTGAAACCAGTGTCATCAGTTCTTTTTCCTTAGAAATCCGCACTTCTTGCTTGGTTGGGTGCACATTGACATCCGCTAGATAAGGGTCGATATGAATGTGAATGACAGCCAGTGGAAAACGGCCTACCATAAGCTTACTGCCATAGCCGTCTAGAATTGCACGATTGAGCAGGAAATTCTTTATATAACGGCCATTGATGAAGAGACTGATATAGTTGCGGTTGGCTCGAGTTAACTCAGGTAAGGACACAAAACCTGAAATTTCGAAATCTAGGTCAGAATTTTCAATTTCAATCATCTTCTTGGCACTCGCCAAACCGTAAATCCCTGCGATAGCTTGGCGCAATTGACCAGTCCCAGCTGTCCGCGTCATTGCCTTGCCATCACTAATCAAACTAAAAGAAATCTCAGGATGGGCCAAACCCAGACGATTGACAATATCAATGATATGAGACAACTCCGCTTGCTGACTCTTCATATACTTGAGGCGGGCAGGCGTGTTGAAAAAGAGGTCCTCCACACAAACCTTGGTTCCCACTGGACTGGTCGCTGGGATGATTTCTTCTACTTCTCCCCCACGCGCGACTAACTTAGTCCCATGACTTGCTTCCTCAACTGCTGTCAAAAGAGTTAAAATGCTGACAGACGCGATAGAGGGCAGGGCTTCACCACGAAAACCAAGCGTCCGAATTCGAAAGAGATCTGCTTGATTTTTTATCTTACTGGTCGCATGACGACGCAAGGCCAATTCCACCTCATCGTGGGCAATTCCATGACCATTATCTGTGATTTGAATCTTCTTGAGACCAGCTTCCTCAATCTCAATGATAATCTGACTAGAACCCGCGTCAATGGCATTTTCTACCAGCTCCTTAACAACGCTAGCTGGACGCTCGATAACCTCTCCAGCTGCAATCTGGTTTGCCAGCACCTCTGGCAATTCAATAATATGAGACATCTTTCAGCCCCTTTCTGTATCTATTTTCCTAGAAATTGATTAGTGCTATTATACCATATTTCAGACAGGACAGAAAAGCAAGCGCCACATAGGAACCAAATCCCTCCACATAGACAAAGTCCCTTGCAAGGGGCTGAAAAATAGTGTTTAATAAAGGTGTACAAGAAGTGATCACAATTTTGTATGAAAAACAAGGAGAGAAATTTATGAAAGTAGAACTACAGATTAGTGAAACTTACAAGGAGGAAAAGCTGATTGTCCAAGCACCTCAAGAAACCGATAAAATCCAGAAAGTCATCGAGTTCGCAGAAAATCTGGACCAAAAAGAAACAATCAAAGGAAAGATTGATGATCAGGTCTATCTCGTTAAGATTGGTAAGATACAACGCTTCTATATCGAGAATCGGAAGGTTCTAGCAGAAACGGCGAGTCATACCTACAACATTGATTTGCGACTCTATCAAGTTCTTGAACTCTTGCCAAGCAATTTTATCCAAATTTCCCAATCAGAAATCATCAATATCAACTCCATCTCCCATCTCAAGCTAACTCCCAACGGTCTAGTAGAAATCTTTCTAAAAAACGAAAGTTTCACCTACTCTTCACGCCGTTACCTAAAAACCATCAAGGAGAAATTAGAACTAT
>CAURHZ010000134.1:0-4876 GCA_963524345.1 uncultured Streptococcus sp. | reverse complement strand
GGAAGCGTCAAGTGAGAATTGACATGGGATTGGTACTTATGGCCAATAACCTCCTCAAATACAATAAGAGAACGACTCAAAATTAAAAAGCTAGAGTTCCGCTATTGGAAATCTCTAGCTTTTTTGTGGCTGAGAACTATTTTGTCTTAGGTTCTTGATTATATAAATACTATTTTAAAATCTTGATTCTAGTTCATTTCTTTAAAGGCTACTTCTGCATCCGCATTGCTGATAGCACCAAATTGAATCTTTCCAATCTTTCCTTGACTGTCAATTAGGTATTCTGTAGGAATGCTTCGAATTTGATAAGCTTGGAATGTGGTTGCTTTTGTGTCATAAAGAACTGGGATATCCTTATAACCTTGATCTTGGAACCATTGTGGGAATTGCTCAACAGTTTTTTCACCTTGAATTCCTGGTGCAATAACAGTAAGAATTTCGAAGTCACGATCTTGTTTTGCAGCTAATTCCATCAACTCAGGCATACTTTTTTTACATGGACCACACCATGAAGCCCAAAACTTCAAATAAACCTTTTTACCCTTATAATCAGATAACTTCACTTCTTTGCCATCCATTGATTGCAAGGTAAAATCTGGCGCCTCTTTCCCAACAGCAATTTGTTGTACAGTCGTTTGTTGCTGTTGTTTTGGGGATTGTTGTGGAGCTTGAGTCTTTTTAGTCTCTTCCTCACCACAGGCTATCAATACGACTAATGACAAGAGGCTTAAGCCAGCAAATATTACTTTTTTCATCTTTTTCTCCTTTATTCAAAAATTCCAGCTAGAACATTTACTTGTCCTAATAGTAATAAAATTCCCATTAAAATAATGAGTAAACCACCAATTTTCTTCAGTAGCATCATATGACGTTTGATTTTACTAAAATAAAGCATCACTACACCAGAAGCTAGAGCCAAAACCAAGAAAGGAAAGGCCATCCCCAGAGTGTAAATAAGAGTATAGATAGCTCCTTGCCAAGCACCATTGCCTCCAGAAGCCGCAAGCGCTAAAACAGAACTTAAAACTGGACCAATACAAGGCGTCCAACCAAAGCTGAAGGTAATACCGAGTAAAAAGGCTGACCAATAACGATTAGCTTCTGATTTCTTAAAAGTAAAGCTTTTTTGAACCTCTAATTTCTTAAAATGAAAAATTTCCATCTGGTGAAGGCCTAAAATGATAATAATTGTTCCCATGGTATAGCGAAACCAATTGGCATAGAGAATATTACCAAAGTAACCAGCACCAAATCCTAAGATAAAGAAAATGAGTGAAATGCCTGCGATAAAGCAAAGAGTTCGAATCAGACCTGACCAGGCAACCTTTCTCCCAAATAAAGAAAAGCTTTTTGCGCTTTCCTGATCATCCAGCAAAATTCCAGTATAAACAGGTAACAGAGGGAATATACAAGGGGAAAAGAAGGACAAGATCCCTGCTAAAAAAACGGAGATTGAAAATACTATCGTTTCCAATAAAGAACCAACTTTCTTAATAATTCATATCCTATTTTACTATAATCAATTTCATTTGTATGATTTCTGCTACGCAATTTGAATTAGGCAGTATTTGAAATATTTGTTCCGGTACTAGTTCATTCAGATTCTGCCCCTTTTTTGCCCTCTATACACAAAAAAGCCTATTGACCAAGCTCAAAAACTTGATACAATAGGCTTTTTAAAGGCTGATTATTTAACAGCGTCTTTAAGAGCTTTACCAGCTTTGAATGCTGGTACTTTAGAAGCTGCAATTGTGATTTCTTTACCAGTTTGTGGGTTGCGACCTTTACGTGCAGCACGCTCACGAACTTCAAAGTTACCAAAACCGATCAATTGAACTTTTTCACCAGCTGCAAGGTAGTCAGCTACTGCTGCGAATACAGCTTCAACTGCTGCTGCTGAGTCTTTCTTAGTCAATTCTGTAGCTTCTGCTACTTTAGCGATCAAATCTTGTTTGTTTGCCATGTTAATGATTCCTCCAATTTAATTTCTAATTAACAATTATAATCATATCCTAAAATCCCTTTTAGGTCAAGTTAAAAACGCTATTTCTTCCCATTTTATTTATTTTTTTAAGAGTAGTAACGTACTAAAATAGCCCAAGCGTTCTCACCCGTGTGAGTTTGAATAATAGAGCCCGTTTCCAAAACTGAAATTGGCTTTTCAACATAAGCTTGTAAGCTTTCTTTCATCTCTTTGGCCCAATCAGCACTGCCAGAATATGAAATTCCAATCTCTGCTACAGAACGTTCAGAGAGCGACGTTATCAACTCATCTAACCATTTTTTAAAAGTTTTAGCTCCACGACCTTTAACGATTGGCTGCAATTCATGGTCTTTCATCTGCATGACAACACGTATATTGAGAAGGGAGCTCAACAATCCAGTTACACGGCCAATTCGTCCACCTTTGACAAGATTTTCCAAAGTAGAAACACCAATATAGAGTTCTGTGTGTTTTTTTACCTCTTCTATGCGAGTTAAAATTTCCTCCATATCTTTGCCTTCTTGTGCTAACTTCGCAGCCTCAACAACTTGGAATTTCAGGGCTTGGTCAGTGAAGGAACTATCAATAACTGTCACATCGGCAGTAGATAAGCTAGCACCTTGACGTGCCGCTTCTACAGTACCAGAAAGGGCATGAGACATATGAATAGCAAGAATCTGGCTACCATCCTTGCATAGTTCTTCAAAAACTTCAGCAAAGACACCTACAGGTGGCTGACTTGTTTTCGGAAGATTCTTACTTTCTTGCATCAACTGAAGAAATTTACCTTCTTCTTTCAAATCCGCATCAGAATAAACAACATTATCAATCATTACAGATAACGGAACAACAGTGATATTTAATTGTTTTACTAGTTCAGGTTCAATAGTAACAGATGAATCGGTTACAATTTTAATTTTTGTCATAGTATCAATCTTTCTATTTTAGGATTCAGATTGGTTTTCTTACTTTTAATTATATCAAAAAAAGATTAAAAATCCTAATGGAGTCAATCAAATTTTCCTTAAAAATTTGATATAATCTACTTATAAGAAAAGAGGTCCCTATGATTAAAAAAATTTATCCCATTTTAACCATCTTACTAGGTGCTGCTATTTATGCTTTTGGGCTAACTTATTTTGTAGTTCCCCATCATCTCTTTGAAGGAGGGGCGACGGGTATTACCCTCATCACCTTTTATCTTTTTAAAATCCCTGTTTCTCTCATGAACTTGCTGATTAATATTCCCCTTTTCCTCCTAGCTTGGAAGATTTTTGGAGCAAAATCTCTCTATTCTAGTTTACTAGGAACCTTAGCCTTGTCCGCCTGGTTGGCTTTTTTTGAACGTATTCCCCTTCATATTGATCTTCAAGGTGATTTACTAATCACTGCCCTTATAGCAGGAATTCTATTGGGAATTGGTCTTGGAATTATTTTTAATGCTGGAGGTACAACAGGGGGAACTGATATTTTAGCTCGTATTCTCAATAAATACACTCATATATCTATGGGGAAACTGCTCTTTATCTTAGATTTTTGTATTCTCATGCTTATTCTCCTAATCTTCAAGGATTTGAGATTGGTTTCCTACACGCTCTTATTTGATTTTATCGTTTCTCGTGTTATTGATTTGATCGGCGAAGGTGGCTATGCAGGTAAAGGCTTTATGATTATCACAAAACGTCCTGACCAACTTGCTAAGGCGATTAATGATGACCTAGGAAGAGGTGTTACTTTCATCTCAGGTCAAGGTTATTATAGTCGAGAAGATTTAAAAATCATTTACTGTATTGTCGGAAGAAATGAGATTGTGAAAATGAAGGAAATGATTCATCGAATCGATCCTCAAGCCTTTATAACTATTACAGAAGCCCACGAAATCCTTGGAGAAGGATTTACCTATATAAAAGAATAAAGAAAAAGCTGGGAAGTTCCAGCTTTTTCTCTATTCAGAAAGTGTAGAATGACGATAGCCATAAGTAAAGTAAATCACAAGTCCAACTACAAGAGCAATGCCAAAGGCAATCCATGTTTCTATACTATATTGAAGCATAAAGGAAACACAGATTAGAATAGATAAAATCGGTAACAAGGGAACTAGGGGAGTTTTGAATTCTCCTTCTTTAGGCATTCCCTTATCCTTTCTAAGTTTTATAATTCCATAAGCCAGTAAGATAAGATAAGCCAGCGTACAAATATTTAGAAATGCTGCGATACTAGCTAGTGGAAATACTCCTGCTGCTATTGCAGAAGCAACTCCAGTTAAGATGGTCGCATTTTTAGGAACACGACTTGTTTTGCTTAATTGCTTAAAACTTCGAGGTAAAAGACCATCGCGTGCTAAACTGTAAATCATACGTGATAAGGCATAAGTCATAGAAATACACACTGTTATTAGAGTCAAAATAGCCACTAATGACACATAATTAGCTGCCCAACCAATTCCTATACTTCGCAATGAAAATGCGACAGCATCGTCCACATTGAGTTGGCTGTAGTGAACAATCCCTGTCAATACTAATGTAACCAAAGCATAAAGAATCGTTACGATTGTCAATGACAAAACAATACCTCGTGGAACATTTTTTTGTGGGTTTTGAATTTCATCAACAGCCATAGAAATAGATTCAAATCCTAGGAAACCAAAGAACATCAAAGATGCTCCTGCCATTATTCCAGTACTTCCACCATAAATTTGACCAAAACCAAAGGGAGCAAAGTTGGACCAATTTTCCGGTTTAATATACCAGATACCAACTAGAATAAACAAAGCAAGAGCAGAGAATTTCAAGACGACTAGAAGCGAATTAAAACGCAAGGCTGCCTTGGAATTTAATAAAACTAAACCGGTTACCAGTGTCAATACCAAAATAGGTAAAAGGTCTATATAGG
>CAURHZ010000133.1:0-4902 GCA_963524345.1 uncultured Streptococcus sp. | reverse complement strand
ATTTCTCCCCACGAAGGGTCAAATCACGCTCATTGAAATGATAAAATTCAGGTAAATTGGTGATGTGAATCAAGCCTTCAACTGTATTCGGCAATTCAACAAAGAGACCAAACTTGACAATACTTGATACAACCGCATCATACTCTTCGCCCACGTATTCTTCCATGTACTCAGCCTTTTTCATGGCTTCGACTTCACGCTCAGCCTCGATGGCACGACGCTCACGATTGGAAGACTGGGTCGCAATCTCTGGAATCACTTGCTCAAAATGCTCGGCTATTTCCTTAGAACGACCATAGTCCCGAATCATACGGTGAACAAGAAGGTCTGGATAACGACGAATCGGACTAGTAAAGTGAGTGTAATAGTCAGCCGCTAATCCATAGTGGCCGTGATTGTGCTCCGAATAGCGAGCCTGCTGCATAGAGCGAAGAAGCATCATGGACAATACATCCGCATAAGGTTCTCCCTCAACAGTACGCATGATGTCTTGGAGGGACTCTTGGCTAATCTCACTGGCAGTCCCATAAATGCGCAAGCCAAAGCTCGAAGCATAATCAATAAACTTCTGAACTTTTTCAGCCTTAGGCTCCTCGTGAATTCGATAGATGAAAGGTAGATCCAGCTTGCTAAAATGCTCGGCAACTGTTTCATTGGCCATCAACATGAAGGACTCAATCATACGCTCGGCAATGCCACGCTGACGAAGGACGATATCAACAGGCTTACCCTGTTTATCCACTAAAATCTTCGCTTCGTTGGTATCGAAATTGAGGGCTCCACGTTTCACACGCATGTTTTCTAGAGTTTCATGGAGCTTAGCCATAAGTTCAATACTTGGAACAATTTTCTGATATTCTTGTCTCTTTTCCTTGTCTCCAGCTAGGATATCATTAACATCACTATAGGTCATCCTGAAGCTAGTCTTGATAACTGTTTGTGTAATGGTGTAATTGACCACACGACCATGTTTATCAATCTCCATAATGGCAGACTGGGTCAGGCGGTCAACTTGAGGATTGAGAGAGCAGATTCCATTTGACAGTCGTTCTGGAAGCATTGGGACCACACGGTCTGTCACATAAACAGAAGTCGCACGATTAAGGGCTTCCTTGTCAAGGGCAGAACCCTCGGTCACATAGTAGGAAACATCTGCGATGTGAACACCAAGCTCCAGATTTCCATTTTTCAAGGCCTTGATATGCACCGCATCGTCCAAATCCTTGGCGTCAGCACAATCAATGGTAAAGGTAATCTCATCTCTTAGATCCAGACGACCTTCCATATCCTTTTGAGACGGAGCATCAGGCACACTTTCTGCTTCCTTGACAACAGCCTCTGGAAACTCGGAGACAATGTCCATAGATTCCAAAACCTCAAGAACATCAATTCCGACATCCGTTGAATGCCCAACCACATCTAGTACACTCGCAACAAAGAAATCATGTTTCTTGCTTGGGTATTTATCGATAAAGACCTTGAGAACTTCGGTTCCCTCGAGTTTAAGGGCTGGTTTCTTAACATAGATGGGTTGGTTGATTTTCTGATTTTTTGAACGGATGTAACCCGCATACTTAGGTTTTTCCTGATCTAGAACGATTTGGCCGACAACAGTTGTCAAACTGTGTTCTAAGATATCGATAATTTTGGCTTCGGCTGCTGTTCCCTTATTGCGGTCAGCGACTTTTTTGATGACGACCTCAACTGTATCACCATCAATAGCATAGTTGACATCGTTTTTTCCTACAAAAAGGTCGTCCTCCTCACCTTCCAGACTGACAAAGCCAAAGCCATTTTTATGGGCATGAAAAATCCCCTTGAGAGTAATCTCATGTTTTTTCTTGACTTCCAAGGTCAGACTTCCATCTTCTTCAAAGCGAATCTGATGTTTTCTCTCCATTAGGGACAAGGTTTTAATCAACTCACGAAAATCCTTGGAACCGTCTTTTCCCAAAGCCTGAGCCAAGTCATTGACAGTCACCTTTCCCTTGTCTTGCAAATATTCTTTTATTCTATCTTTCATATTTTCTTTCTAGATTTTTTAATTTTCTTTTACTGCAAAACCTTCTTACACATCCTTTAAAAATAAAAAGAGGCAAAGACCTAGTCCTGCCCATTATTTTCTTATCTACTTGATAATACCGTCAATGCTAAGGCAATGGCTAGCCAGAAAAAGACTAAAATCCCTGTCAAACGCTGCATTACAGCTTCGAAACCGCGTGCTTTACTGCGTTCAAACAAATCACCTGAGCTGGCATCAAATACATTGCTGGATTGGTTTTTAGTTGGTTGCATGAAAATCGCAATCACAATCACAACAGATAATACTAATAAAATGGTTAATAATAGGTTATACATATCAAACTCCTTAAAATCCTTATTATTTTACCATAAAATCTACTTAGATTCAAGATGTAGGGTTACTTTTCTTTCCTTGGGACAATACTTTAAAACCTCGATCTTGTCTGGATGGGTTTTTGAATTTTTACTGGTTAGGTAATTGATACTGCCACAAGAGGAGCATTTGAGATTAATTTTTACTCGCACTAGATTTCCTTTACTTTTAATAATGTTCGAAATTGAAGCAGGTTAAAGAGACAACTAAAGGCAACACAAAGGCTTGTCGCATAAAAAACTGCATGGTAGCCAAATTGACCTGCTACTGCAGAACCTGCCATAGGCCCAACGACTCCTCCCAGATAAAAGAATACCTGATTAAAGGCAAAGACCCTCGAAATACCGGCTTTGGGTGTCATCTTACTGAGAAGGGCATTAACTCCAGGAATCAAGGCACCGGTTCCCAAGCCAAAGAGGAATCGATAGAGTCCTAGTTGAAGCGGACTAGAGGCATTGGCACAGAGGAGATAGATGATAACTGAATAAAACTGGGCTACAACCAAGAGGCGATGGTTCCCCACCTTGTCACCTAGCTTTCCCATGACTCCTGCACTCATCATGCTGGAAAAGCCCATGCTGGATACAATCAAACCAGAGACAAAAAGAAGATTCTCTGTCTGGCCTAAGTCGCGTACATAAAGAGCCAAAATAGGGCCGATTGATTGGGCTGAAAATTGGATGACAAAACTGGTTAGAAAGAGATTGACCAAAAGATAGGGATATTTAACTGAGGTAAATAATTCCTTTGTTGGGATGGCCTTTTCCTTGGCTACTGGTTTAAAATCTTCCTTGATAAAGCAAATAGTCAAAACAGCAGCTAAAAATAGAAAACAACCAACCAGTAAAAAGACAGTACGAATGCCAAATAATTCTGCGATAAAGCCACCAATAAAGGGACCCGTTAGAGTACCTGCAACTACGCCTGTAGACAAAGTTCCGAGAGCAGAGCCTGATTTCTCCTTGGGAACCTGACTGGCTATCAGGGCCGTTGCATTGGGAACAAAACCCGCAAATACACCATTCAGTAAACGAAGAAAGATTAACCAATAGATATTTGGCACAAAAGCCAATCCCCCCATAGTGATAGTCATGGCCAGACCAGCACGAATCATCATGGGTTTTCGACCGTATTTATCAGTAAGGATGCCCCAGATAGGAGAGAAAATTGCCGCGGAAATAGCAGAGACAGAAATAGCTAAGCCGGCATAAAAAGCGACTTGCTCTCCCCCTACACCCAGACTTTCCACAAAGATGGGCATAAAAGGCACAACTAAGGAAATACTGGCTCCTGTCAGAAAATTACCGAACCAAGCAATGCGCAGGTTATCTTTCCAAGCAATGCGCAGGTTATCTTTCCAGTTAATATCTGTCATCTTTTGCACCTCCCTCAAGCAGGGAGACCACCTGAGTAAGAAGCTGGTCCTGGTTTCCATTGTTTTCTAGAACATGGCTGGCCAAATCTTTCTTTTTTTCTAAAGGCCACTGGGCTGCCAGACGAGACTCAGCTCCATCCTTGGATAGCTGATCCCTTTTCATTAAACGTTCTACTTGGACATCTCGGTCCACATAGACCAACCAAGTCTCATCAAACCAAGAGACGTAGTCCTGCTCAAAAAGTAGGGGAATATCCATGAAGAAAATCTCTTCTGTCTGAGCCAATTGGTCTCTTAATATAGCTAGTTCCTCACGGATAATATCTCCTTGAATTTGCTTAGACCATTCTCGTTCATCAGGATTTGAAAAGATGAGACTAGCTAGGAGAGGGCGATTAAGTTCTCCGTTTTCAAGGATGATTTCTTGCCCAAAGTGCTGTACTAGAGCCTGAAACAGACGACCACCAGGTTTCTGTAGTTGGTGAACAAGAGCGTCAGCATCCACTACTTGAAAGCCTTGCTGTCTTAGAAAATTTGTCACAGTTGACTTACCAGAGGCAATTCCCCCAGTGATTCCAATGATTTTTCCCATCAGCCCCTCCTTTGGCACTGAGGACAAAAGTGAGTTCCTCGTCCGCCTAGTTGGATTTTCTCAATGATGGTGCCACAGCGCGAACATGCTTGACCAGCCTTGTCATAGACTTGATGAAAATCCTGCATAGTTCCATCTTCACCAAAAGCATTGGTATAGGTCCGAATGGTGGAACCACCTTTTTCAACAGCCTGTCCCAATACAGCAATGGTCTGGTCATGAATGGCTGTCGTTTCTGCTGCTGTCAAAGTCTGGGAAGGTCTAGCCGGATGAACCTGAGCTCGCCAGAGAACCTCATCCACATAGATATTGCCAAGTCCAGCTACCAAAGTCTGGTCTAGGAGATGGGATTTGATAGGCTTTTTGGACTTGGCAAGGGCAGCTTGAAAGACCTGTAAATCAAATTCTTGATCGCTTGGTTCAGGGCCTAGTTTTTTAGAAAGAAAGTAGGTTTCCAAAAGGTCAGGAGCCAAGAGTTCCATAGTACCAAACTTGCGAACATCCTCATAAACAAGGGTTCCACCGTCCTCAAACTGAAAG
>CAURHZ010000132.1:0-4967 GCA_963524345.1 uncultured Streptococcus sp. | reverse complement strand
TACTCTTCGAAAATCTCTTCAAACCACGTCAGCGTCGCCTTACCGTAGATATATGATACTGACTCTGTCAGTTCTATCCACAACCTCAAAACAGTGTTTTGAGCAGCTTGCGGCTAGCTTCCTAGTTTGCTTTTTGATTTTCATTGAGTATAAACAAGTGACGCCATCGTTTTCTTTCCATACTAACCTCCATCAAAAAAGTCCTCACACAAAAAACTTGTGTGAGGACGTCGATGCGCGGTACCACCTCAATTATAGGGAATTTCCCTATCGCTCTGTCTCGCAATAACGAGATGCACTGTAAGGTGTGCTCACCGAATTTTTATGATTTCAAATTCTAAATACCATTCAGCCCAATTTTCATCATCATCACTTATCTGTTTTCAGCTACCACAGACTCTCTAAAAAGTTTATATGATTACTTTTCTGAATGGTTAAATTATATCATTTTTCAACTACTTGTCAAGACTCTTTGAGAATTTTTTTAAACTATTCAAAAACTTCCCCTATAGAAAAGAGGAAGTTTGATAGGTATCAGCCTGAATTACGCAATCCTGTCGCAATTCCGTTGATGGTTGTATGGATTAATTTTTCTTGATCGCTTGATAATTCTCCTCGACGTTGACGTTTAATCAACTCCAACTGGATATAGTTGAGGATATTAAAGTAAGGCATACGGTAATCCAAACTTGCTTTTAGATATGGATTTTCAGCCAAGAGTTCATCATATCCTTCGATAGCCAAGATAACTTCCTTGGTGACTTGCCATTCATTTAGAATAGTCTCATAGATTGCTTTTACTTCTTCATCCTCACACAGTTTGGCATATTCAAAAGCAATGTTCATATTTGATTTTGACAAGACCATGTCGACATTTGAAAGAAGCGATTGGAAAAAAGGCCAGTTTTGGTACATATCTCGTAGGATAGCGATATTCTCTGGATTTTTATCGATAAATTCCTTGAAGCTTGAACCAACCCCATACCAGCCAGGGAACATGACGCGACTTTGCGACCATGAGAATACCCAAGGGATGGCTCTCAAACCACCGATTTCAGTAATAGTCTTACGAGCAGCTGGACGAGAACCAATATTAAAGCTTGAAATAGCCTTGATTGGACTTGACTCGAAGAAATAATCATAGAAATGGTCATTACCAAAGACCAAATCACGGTAGATATCGTAACTACGGTCCACCACTTGATCCATAATAGCTTCATAACGATTTGAGGTGTTGGTGTCGCTCTTCTTCTGCGTAATCATACGGTTAATGGCTGCAGATACTAGCATTTCAAGGTTATAGTAGGCAGCATCTTTGTTACCGTATTTATTCCCAATTACTTCACCCTGCTCCGTCAAGCGGATACGATCCTTGATAGACTTGAGCGGTTGAGATGTGATGGCTTCATAGGTTGGTCCACCACCACGACCGACAGTCCCACCACGGCCATGGAAGAAGGTAACCTTAACGCCAAATTCATCTCCAATAGCAGTCAATTGTTGTTGAGCTTTGTAGAGGGTCCAACATGATGATAGATAGCCACCATCTTTATTACTATCAGAGTAACCAAGCATGATTTCTTGGTAGTTATTACGTGAAGCAATCCATTTCTTAGCAAGAGGAAGAGAAAGATATTCTCTCATGGTTTCTTCTGAGTGATCCAAGTCCTCAATTGTTTCAAAGAGAGGAACAATTTGGACACGGGCTCTTTCTTTGTCAACTAGCCCTACTTCTTTTAGCAAGATAGCCAATTCCAACATGTCTGATACGCTGGTTGCATGTGAAATGATGGTCTGACGAATGACATCATCTCCCAACTGATCTTTCAACTTACGAGCAGCCTTAAAGATTGCTAATTCTTTTTCAAGTAACTCTGATTTTTCAACGTGAGTGGCAGAAAGAATACGTGGATCTTCTTCTAATTCTTTCAAAAGAAGCTGGCATTTTTCTTCTTCACTTAGTTCACTATAATGAGAATGAATGCCTGCTGACTTCAAGAGTTCAGCTACACAGGCTTCATGAACACTGGAATCTTGACGCATATCAATAGAAGCCAAATAGAAACCAAAAATTTCAAATGCCTGAATCAACTCAACGAAATCACCAGAAATCAGTGCTTCACCCTTGTTTTCCAAGAGGGAATCACGGATGGTAATTAAATCTTTATAAAAATCATTAGCTGTTTCATAGCGAGCCCCAACTTCCTTATCCTCAATCAGATAGGTTTTTGTTGCTTGGATTTTTGATTGAATATCAAACAAGGCACGGCGGTAAAGTTCTTTTTCACGATAAATCGAGTTATCCTTGGATTGACGAGCCATTTCTCTGACTTGCTTACTCACATTGACAATACTGGTTGAGAGAGAGAATTCACGATAAAGTTGGTAAATCTTTTCATCATAGTAGTTCATGATGACTTCACACTGGGTCATAGCAGATTGTTTCAAGGTATCTGCTGTAACAAAAGGATTCCCATCACGGTCTCCACCAATCCACATTCCCATGGTAATTGGTTTAGGATGTTTCAACTCCAAGCCGTGTTTTTTAGCCAGACGCTTGTACTCAGCAGTCAAATGAGGAACTGCCTTCAGGAATGAACTATTGTAGTATTCCATAACATTCGTGATTTCATTGGTTACTTTCAATTTCTTTTCACGAATCATGTCTGTCTGCATGATAATCTCAATATAACGACGGAGATCATTATGCCATTTTTCCTTATTAATCAAGCCTAATTTCACATCACGGTACTTACGCAAGAGGGTATGGATATGGTTGGTCAAATCCAACATACTCTTACGTTGCACTTGTGTTGGATGGGCTGTCAAAACAGGGACAACATTCAAGTGTTCTAGAATTTCAACCGCATTTTCTTTTTCTGCAACCATTTTGATTGTTGCTGATAACTTACCAAGATAATCTTGATCGATATTATTTTGGTGGTTGATTTCATAGGCCAAATCCACGTCTTCTGAAATATTAATAAAGAGAGGCAAGATAGAGAAATAACGTGAAATATAAGCCATTTCAACATTAGTCAGACAAGTAAATAATTGGTTCAAGCATTGATAATCTTCTTGAGTTGATAATTCTTTCAACTCCATGATTTTTGCAAAAGTCTCTGGGGCAAGCATATTTTTAGTGATATCTTCTAACAATTCTGTTAAAATCAATACTTCTTCTTGCACGACAGCTTTATTACTATAGTTTTCTAATTTTTGAAGAGACATAGGTAATCCTTTCCACTATCAACTCTACATATAGTTTGATGAGTGAGCTTCTAACTCCTCATATAATTGGGCACGTTTTTCACTTGCATCAATATTTAAGACAAAGGCGATGGCTACAGACAAGACCAGAAGACTGTTCCCTCCTTGTGATAAGAAGGGGAAGGTTACTCCTGTCGAAGGAATAATGCCCGAAATTCCGCCAATATTAACAAATACCTGTACCAGCATCATCCCCCCAACCCCAATCGCCATCATGGAATTAAAGGGATTCTTAGCACGAATACCGACTAGGATAATCCGCAAAATCAGGAAAAAGACAAGGGCTAAAATCAAGCTGGCTCCCACAAATCCAAACTCTTCAATGACAATTGAAAATACAAAGTCTGTATGAGCCTCTGGTAAATAACCACGTTTTTCGATTGAATTTCCTAATCCTAGACCAAACCAACCACCATTTACCATGGCAAAGTAGGAATTTGCAAGTTGGTGGCCTGCTCCTGCCAAATCAGCAAAGGGATTAAAGTAGGCACTGAAACGCTTGGCCACGTAACCAAATACTGGAACTTTTGAAAACTTATCAACCCCAATTACAGAAATAGCTGATAGAGATAGGGCTGAAACTCCAAATAAAACACCGATAAAGACTATAAACCAACGATGAGCAATTCCACTAACTGTATACATAATCAAGGCAACCAGAGCTAGGATAGTAGCATTCCCCAAGTCTGGGAAAATAGCCAAACTTCCTATCATGACAAGTAGGACAAAACGCCAATCATTAAAAGCACGAGGAATCCATTGATTTTGAGTTAAAACTTGAAAATCATAAATACCAATTTCATCCTGTTGTTTTGAAAAACGTTGAGCCAAGTACCAGACAATGATAATCTTCAAATACTCCGCTGGTTGAATGGTCAAAGGTCCTACTGAAATCCAACCATAGGCTCCATTGACTGGCGTACCAATTAAGCGAGCCAGAGCCAAAAGAATCAGCTCAAAAAACATAACAATAAATAAGAGTCGTTCTTTTCTTAAAAAATTCAGTTTCAGCTTATATATCAAGGCAATCAATATTAAACTAAGTATCCAAAACATTCCCTGACTTCGAACCAATTGGAGGGCACTTTTACCTTCTTCGATAAGAATGGCACTGGTTGTAGAATAAACTACAATCAAGCCCAAAATTGATAAAAGTAAGTAAGGAACTAGAATAGAATAGTTTAATAGGTGCCTCTTACTAATCTTCATAGTATCACCAATCTAATGAGAACAAAAGAAATTATTCCCAAATTCCGTTTATTTTCTAGTTTTGATTGCTATTATACCATTTTTTCCGAAAGAAAAAAACTCTTACCATTAAGATAGAAAGATTTTCTCATAAGAAAAAGAGCACTGGGCTCTTTTCTGTTTTATTCTTTTGAAGAACTGCTTGAGCTTGAATCTCCACCACCGATGTATTGAGTGAAGATATTTTGGAAGGCTTGGTCTTTAACCTTGATATTGGCTGCTTGCAACTCTTTTCCTATAATGCTTTGAACAAATGATGCGTCATTTTGTTTTTGAGTCAAGATAACAGTTTTTAATTTTTCTTTGTAGTCATCGATATTAGATGATTTTTCTGTTTTCTTAATGAGTTTCACAATGTAATATTGGCTACTGTAGGCTTGTGTTCCAGTAACAGTAATCACATCAGAAACACCGTTTACATCTAACGCAAAAGCAGCTTTTTTAACTTG
>CAURHZ010000131.1:0-5033 GCA_963524345.1 uncultured Streptococcus sp. | reverse complement strand
TGGTTTTTCAAGTACTTACGAGACAAGAGATAAGGATAGTCCGGACGATCAATCATAGACATATGGTTGAGAATCAAGTCTAATGGATAGTCCGTTACACGCTCCAACTCGTCGAAAATATAAGGCATAATTCCTTCATTGTTTGCAATGGTTTTGACTTTGATGAAAGGAACCTTATGATTGAGAATCGCTGTAGGATTGTAGTAAGAAAAGTCTGGATAGAGCATCCCTGTGGTGTCTTCATGAATGGTATCAAAGACCGTCTTATAGTGAAAACCTGCATCCAAGAAGTTCGTTGTGACCTTGGTTTCGTAGTTATCGATTACATCCTGAACATTGGTAAAGTCTTGAACTTCCTGCCAAAATTCATGGAAAGTACTTGATTCAATAACCTGTTTTTTAAAGCTAAGATAATAACTCTGAATATGCTCGTTAAAATCCTTGTCTTTCCGGTAATTGGTCATTCCCCAGAAATCAACCTCATCATCATTCTCAAATTTTTGGTAGATTGGTTCTAGATCCCAAAGAGGTCCAAAGCAGGTATCATTCATGAGGGTAACCGAATCAAAATGAGCCAGTTGGTCAAAGCCAACTGTCTTCATTCCATCCCGCCAAGCCGCAAAGTCAAAGCCACTATTTTGGCGCTCTAGAATATCGTCTACCAGATGCTGTGCTACTAAATTAGACTTCACATCTTCTGGTAGTTGACTATTGGAGATAAAGACCACCCGTGAATACAAGGGACGAATGTTTTCTAATTGGTAAAGTACATGTCCACTAATAAAATTAAACTTATTATAGTGAACATATAAAAGTAAACGTTGCATATTATTTCCTTATTCTAAAGAATTTCAAGATCTTTGTTGGAATGGTCCAACGGCGAGAATGGATGACTGTATTATATGCTTCTTTCGTAGCTTGTAACTCTGCCTCAAGATTTTTCAAACTATTTTGACAATCTAACATTTTGGCAGCAAAAACTTTTCCAATATAATCCGGTGCAGAGGGATTATCTATAGAAATCATTTTATAGCTCAGTTGATACACACCTTCTTCTTCAACTTCATAAATCAATTGAGGATCTGGTTCACTAAAAAGAAACAAATTATCTGTAACGATACCATTACTATAAACTGGCGAGCAAACCTTTCCGTTAGAATCTCTCAATTCAACATCAGAGTAATAACTTGGACTTTCAGACAGATCAACTCGGATAACAGAAGTTCCCTTCGGAATTTCGATTGCCAGACTATCTTCTTTTTGAAGAAGTTTGGTCATGGTACGATCTTCCGAATAAGTATTTTCTTCGTCACCAAAATAAATTGTAACAGACTCCATTCCGATGTGTGAAAGAGAATCCATTGGTTTGGAAAGACGAATCTCATAAGTATTATTACGATCTAAAAGGATCTTCGTCATCTCTTTATAATCGGCATTTGGATATTTATCAAGATACTCAAGTTGTGTTTTCAACAACTTATGAAATCGGCGTTCTAGTTTTCTGAAATCAGTTGGACGAGAATCCGATCCTTGATTAATGGTATAAGCAACTGTCGCTTCATCCAGATAGGCTAAAGAAGTCCGTTGAAAGAGTTCCAATTGAAGGTTGAAAGTATCATCTGATGTCGTTAAGTCTAACTCTTGATTAACTTCTACCATCAGATCTCTATCAACTAGCCATGTAGAGGCCATGGTAAAACCTCTTGTTGCAAGCATCTTTTCATAGGTATCTGCTAATGGAATCGTATGATTAGCAAAGCCAGCCTTAGAAACGAGAGTTCCTTTTTCATCATAAATATCAAAATCTGTATTGGACCATTTGCAATCGGGTTTACTTTTTAACAAGTCAACCTGTTTCTGAAGTTTAAAAGGGTCAACCCAAAAATCATCTCCGTCACAGCGAGCAATGTATTGCCCCCGTGCTTCCTTACAGATAGCTACCCAGGTTTTGGCGATTCCCTGATTCTCATTCTGATAAAAGGCACGGATCAGATCAGGGTAGTTGGCTTGATAATCCTGAATGATAGAACGAGATCCATCACTTGAAGCATCATCCACCAGGATAATCTCATAATCAAACTCAGTTTGTTGGGCTAAGAAGCTATCAATCGTCTTCTTTAGCCAGGGCTCTTTATTAAAAACCGTACAGATAATCGAAACAAAAGGCGTCGTTTCCATATTTCCCTCAGTCTAGTCAGTCATTGACCATGTTCCATTGCGTTGGATTAAGCCACTTGCCGAATCCATTGCTGATTTATCATCCAAAGCAATATCATCTCGATTGATAAAGATCAGTGGAGTCTGGGTGGCATCTGAAAAGGCCAACATCTGCCCTTCCTCATCCCTTACTGTCACTTCCAATTTCATTTTTAAGTCATTTACAGTTGGCAGTGAACAAGTATAATGAACCGTTTTATGTCCAGTTCCACTCATCAGTTGATTCATAGAATTATCATTATAGATCCAAATGTTCCGATCAATATCCGTTAAAGACAGAGCGATATAGGTCTTGATATCTTCACGAACATCAAAATCAATCTGGAACTGAATAGGATCTTGAGGACGTAATTTGTTTGAGCTTAACAACTGAAGCTGAAAATTTTCAACCAAGACATTTTCTTCCTGGTTTGAATTACCTGCTCCATTAGCTTCTCCTCCCTGTTGCAAAGGAGCTGTATTATCAAAACTGTACTGATTGGCAACATTTTCTGGACTCCCTAAAGCCTTCACCAAACCATTTTCAATCAAAACAGCCTTGTTACAATATTTCTTGACGGCTCCCATATCATGGGTAACCAGGATAGTGGTTTTTCCTGATTTCTTGCGTTCTTGGAAGTAATCATTACACTTGCGTTGGAAAGCTTCATCTCCTACTGCTAGGACCTCGTCCAAAATCAAGATATCACCTTGGGCCTTAATGGCAACCGAAAAAGCTAGACGAACCTGCATACCTGATGAGTAGTTCTTGAGTTTTTGGTTCATGAAGTCATGCAACTCAGCAAAGTCTACGATGTCATCATACATGGCATCAATTTCAGCTGTTGAGAAGCCCAGCATAGCCCCATTCATATAGACATTTTCTCGACCTGTCAGTTCTGGGTTAAAGCCCACTCCAAGCTCAATAAAGGACACCAGTTTCCCATCGATAGTGACAGTACCTTTTTCCGGTACATAGATTTCAGAAATAATTTTTAAGAGGGTTGATTTCCCAGAACCATTTCTTCCGAGGATCCCGAAAAAGTCTCCTTTTTCTACCTCAAAAGAAATATCCTTGAGAACGTGTTGTTCTTTATAACCTTTGATTCCTTTGAAGCGATTGACCAGGGCAGTTCGAAGGCTATTGGTTGCCTCTGTTGGCAACTTAAAGTACTTGCTGACATGGTCTACTTTTACTGCAATTTGTTTATCTGTCATTAGAGAATCTCCGCAAATTTCTTAGCATGTTTGTTAAAGTAAGCAAAGCCAGCGATAAAAATAAGAATTGGCAAGACATAAGGAATCAGTACCAAGAACTTATTCTCCACCAAAAGCCAGACTGGGGTGTTGGCCTTATCAATCAAGAAATAACGCATGTCTTGAATCATTTGAGCCAAGGGATTCATCATGACCAACTTAGCAGCCCATGGATTGCGATCTGCGATAAAGGTAATCGGGTAGATAATTGGCGTTGCATACAATCCGGCTTGCAAGAGCACTTCCCAAACTTGACCTAGGTCACGGAAACGGACAAAAAATGTCGCTAAGATCAATGCACATCCTGTCGCCATCAAGAATAACTCAAAGAATAGCGGAATGACCATCAAGGCTGTCCAAGAAAATGTCACCCCATTAAAGAATGAAAAAATCAAGACCACAACTAAGTTAATGACAAAGTTAATGGCTGCTCCTGAAATTGCAGACAAGACAATGATGTGTTTGGAGAAGTTCAACTTCCGTAACAGGTCGCCTCGACTAACGATCGACACCATCCCCATGGAGGTGGCTTCTGAGAAGAAGCCCCAGATTACATTGGCCAACAAAAGGGCAACTGGGAAATGGGGAACATCTCCACCCAAGCGTAAGAATCGAATGAAGACAATATACATGATCGTAAAGGTCATCAGGGGCTTTAAAATCGACCAAAGATAACCAATCGCTGATCCTTGGTAGCGTAATTTAAAGTCTGTTTTGATCAATTCTCTTAATAAAATTCGATTTTTCTGACTAAAAACGTCAAACATTATTTTTTACCTCGATATGCAAACTTTGTCAGAATCAAGCTGGTAAACACAACCGTATGAAAAGCCCGGTTCTTCCGGTAACCGTACTGACGAATCCGTCTCAAACGTTCTTTTAGTGAAACATCCATAATGGTGACAAAGTTTTCAATGATTTCTTTAGTTTGGGAACTGACAGGCAGATCCAATAGATTTTTTGCTTGTTCTTGACTGGACTCAATGAGATTCCAATATTTAGCAAAAAGAATATGAGGGCGAACCCAATTTTTAACCCGTTTTCTAAGGGTACGAGCCCCCAGAACATTGCTACTGTGCTGACGGTACAATTCTGTTGGCCGATCGATATAGATGAGCTTCCCAAATGCAGTTGCCAACAAGGCCAAATACCAATCATGCATAAGAAGTGCATGTTTTTCTTGACCCGTCCATAAGTCAGCCAGCGCGTGGTTAATCATGGCTACACCGCCAGTTACCGTATTTTCCGTCAACTCTTGAATCAATTCTGTATTGGCATGATCAGACTGGGTGCGAATCATACTCTCATGCTGAACATTCAAGTTTTCATCGACTACTTTTAAATCGGTGTAGACCAGCAAAGGCATTTCTTGAGGATGCTTCTCGGCTTCTGCTACTTGAAGAGCAATTTTTTCAGGAAGCCAGACATCATCTTGGTCACTGAAGCAATAAAGATCTGCTTTCTCGTATTTCAGAAGCGCATGGAAGCTCTTGATAACACCGAGATTTTCGATAGCTCCCTGATTGATAAAACGAATGCGCTCATCCTGGGCCACCAACTCTTGAATAATCTTCACCGTA
>CAURHZ010000130.1:0-5065 GCA_963524345.1 uncultured Streptococcus sp. | reverse complement strand
CTTCACTCTGAAAAGATGAACGCCCTCAAGCACGTCCTTGAGCCACACCAAACACGTCTCAAAGAAGCAACTACTCAAGAAGAAAAACTCGAAGCCCAACAAGCCCTCTTTGCAGCTCAAAAAGAGCACGGCATCAGCATGTTTGGTGGTGTAGGATGCTTCCCTATCCTCCTTCAAATGCCTTTCTTCTCAGCTATCTACTTTGCTGCCCAACATACTGAAGGGGTTGCTCAAGCAAGCTACCTAGGCATTCCTCTAGGTTCTCCAAGTATGATTTTGGTTGCCTGCGCAGGTGTCCTTTACTATCTTCAATCGCTCCTTTCACTTCACGGAGTAGAAGACGAAACGCAAAGAGAACAAATCAAGAAAATGGCTTACGTGAGCCCAATCACGATTGTTGTCTTCTCCCTCATTTCACCAGCCAGTGTCACACTTTACTGGGTTGTCGGTGGTTTCATGATGATTCTCCAACAGTTTATCGTCAACTATATCGTTCGTCCAAAACTTCGCAAAAAAGTCCGTGAAGAACTAGCCAAGAACCCACCAAAAGCACGTGCTTTCTCTACACCAAGTGGACGAAAAGACGTTACCCCTGAACAACCAACTGCTATCACAAGCAAGAAAAAACACAAAAATCGCAACGCTGGAAAACAACGTTCGAGATAAGAAGAAAGAGGCTTAGCTGGATGGCTAAGTCTTTTTGTAATATCAAAAATAGTCAGAATGCCACTTCATTAAAAATCAAAACGTACCCACTGAAGCTTTACAAAGTTAGCCAAAGCCTTGCTTTGAATCCCCATATGAAATCTATGTAGTCAGTAAGAATCTTAGAAAGATATGACACTGACAGCGTTTAAAAAATTGTCCCATAAATGAACAGTCTACGCATGACTATGATTTAATACACTTCACAGTTATTAAAACTTCTGCTCCCTCGTCTCTATTTCTAAGCTCAACTCGGCCTTTGTGTAGTTTTGCAACTCTACATACAAAACTAAGTCCAATACCATAATGTTGCTCTTTAACCGATCTAGCTTTATCCATACGATAAAAGAGCTTCCCAAAATTAGTTAAAACTTCCTCTGGAAATTCAGATCCATTATTCCATATACCTATTTTCAATTCTTTCGCCTCTTGCTCTACCCTAATTTTAATTTTAGGATTCTGTTTATCGGCGTATTCCAAAGCATTTGTTAAAATATTTTGTATGGCACGAATCAGAAGAGATGGATTTATATAATATCTTTCAGTTCCGTTCACATTCTGTTCAAAAGAAAACTTCATCTGATTTTTTATCAAAAAAGAGACTTCTTTCTCTAATTCATTGATAAAATCTGAAGAGGAATACTCCGTCCAACCTGTCTCATCATCATAATAGGTTTTAGAATAGTGAATCAATTGATTGAAATAATCTAGTAACTGTTGACTAGCTCTTTCTATATCTGCTAAGCATTCTTGAGATTGGTCGTTTTCAGTTATCGCCTGCAAAAATTCCACATTTCCCCTAATAATGGTTAAGGGAGTTTTTAAATCATGAGAAGCTGCTGAAACCTGAAACATCAAATCTTCTTTCTGCTGTTTCTCATCAACTATTAATTGTCGAATTCTATCTTGCATCACAATAATCCGATTTCCTGTCTCACGAAATTCTTTAACCGTTAAACTTTCTGTACATTCCTTCTCCAACCACATACTATTTTCATAAATCAAAGTCATTTCATAACTCAGTTTTTTCAACAATTTTCCAATGTGATAACTTATTAGAACAATCAATAAAACACAAATATATATCCATGATGACACATTGAAAAAAATTGATAGAACACCACTATTTTTTAGAGTTTTCCCGTCTTCATTTATTTGTATAGATACTGAAGCTAAGGGAATAAGATAGGCCATTAGTAAGCCAAGACTAAACTGCCAAATAATTCTCCAACAGGTTTCTCGAATTAATTGTCTAAAACTTTTGATTCTACCCATTGATATCCTCCACCGTACAAGGTTTTAATTGGATTTAATTGATAAGGTTTCAGCTTTTGACGAATTTGATAAATATACTCTGAAACCGAACGTAAAAGAGCTTCGGAACTTTGTGGATATAGATAATTATAAATTTCCTCTATAGAGTATATTCTACTTGGGGTGCTTGCCAAAAGATTCACTATGTCAAATTCCCTCCTTGTCAAGGCAATCTTATCATCGTTTACAAATAGTTCCTTACTATCCGTATATAGTATAAGCTTCCCAATCTTTATTTGATGAACATTTCCTTTAGTCCGTTCTTCACGACGTAAGTGCATTTTAACACGTGCTAACAATTCTTGCATACTAAAGGGCTTCATAATATAATCATCAGCACCTGCATTGATTCCAGCTACTAAATCTTCATCCATATCCTTGGCAGTTATAAAACAGATAGGAACAGTTATCTGCTCGCGAATCATCTGACAGATTTCTAAACCACTAACAGGCATCATAATATCTAATAAAATCAAGTCAAATCCTGTGAAATCACAAAGATCAATCTCTTCTATCTTATTTCGTATGACTACTTCATATTTTTCATATTCTAGTACTTTTTTTATTAGGCGAAGAATAGCAAGATCATCATCTACCACCAAAATTTTATAAGCCATAACTCACCCTCCTGAATATATTATAGCACTAACCGAGAAAAAGACAGGATATCCCCTGTCTTTAGCGTACATTTCTTCCTATGAGTATCAGTGTAGCAAATAGAAAAACAATTAATAACCAAACTATTTGTATCCCTAAGCCTTGCCACACTGGATAATAAAGAGACAATGGATAGGTATAAAAACAATTCATACTAGCCAGTAATGGTAAATTTCTAAAAAAAGAACTGAATTGTAATAACATTTGCCCCAACCCCAATAAAAGGGATAAACTGATTCCCAAAATTAAGATAAAAGACTGGGAAATAAATACAAAAATACCACTTAAAAGAGCGAAGGTTAGAATAGAAATACAAGCTGGAAATAGAATTGTTAGAACATGTTTAATATTGCTAAAAAGATTAATATTGTAGTATCCATGGGCGATTAGTATACATAATGATATTACAGCAACCAATAATACAATTTCCATACATAATACAATAGATAGTTTACATATTATAAATTTTAAACGATTTGGACATGTAAGAAAACTTGTACGAAGGCTAGAACCTGTAAATTCTTGACCTATAAATAGGACTGCTAGACTAATGAAGCCTGCCTGTCCTAAATAGAGACTTTGCAGTAGCTGTTCCAAAACAAACTGTAGGGTCAACTGGTCTGGCTTATTATTTAAAAAAATAACTAACGCTGGAACACACAGTAATAGAGCACCTATAATCAACCAGTGCCAAGGATTCATCATAAACTTGAGATACTCACTTTTAAGTTGCTCTTTCAACTTATTCACCTCCTCCAATATCTGACTTAAGTAATCGGTAAATTGCTAAAGCCAAGAATGAGAAGTTCCAACAAAGTAAAAGTAAAATATTTTGTAAACTATTCTGTTCTAAAATTTGAGGAGATGTAGCAATCAATCCTTGCCCCAGTGCAACTGGAAGAAATTTTGCAACCGATATATAGTTTGCTAAGAATGTTCCTAAATTGTAGACTTGAGGAAGCAAAAATAATAGAGGAACAATAGCTGTTTTAAATGTCAAAGCCATAATATAGGCCAGCAGTCCCAACAAAGTCCAAGCTATACTGGCTAAAAATATATAGAACCAAACTGTCCCATTTAGTGAAAAAAGTAATAAGCCATCTTGTCCTAAAACATAATGTGTCATGTTAATCGTCAAGAATATTGATAGAAAGGAAATGAAAAAAGAAAATACAAGCCAAACTAATGTTTTTGAAACTAGGAAAGTACTTCGATTTGTAATAGAGAGGAGGCTTGTACGAATAGCAGAGCATTTATACTCCTCGGCTCCGTAAATTGAGCCGAGGATAATCATAATAAAAACACCAAATAAAGTGACATCAAAACCTAAAAATTCAATCGGAGGTATAGCTTCTGCTAATTCTGGATTTGTCTCTGGTGTAGCATGGATACCAACTGAAACAATCTGAGAAGCACCAATATTTGCTAAAAACGTTTGAAATACCAGTATCAAGAATAGTACAACATGAGTAGCTCTCTTATAAAGTAATTTCAATATTTCAGAATGAAGAGAGTAAATAAGTGCCATGTTACTTTCCTCCCTCTGTTAAATTAAAGAAGACTTCTTCTAGTGAAGAAAGATTTTTCATCACTTCTTGTAAAGTCCCTTTTATAAGAACTTTTCCTTTATTTATGATAACTACATCATCTGTTACTGCTTCCACTTCCGATAATATATGAGATGATAGCAAGACAGTCTTCCCTTCTTGAGCTTGTTTTTTTATAAACTCTCTAAACCACCGAATTCCTCTTGGATCCAACCCATTTGTCGGTTCATCCAATATCAGATACTGAGGATTTCCTAATAGAGCTGTTGCAATTCCCAAGCGTTGTCCTTCTCCTAATGATAATTTTCCAATTTTAGATTTTTTCTTATGGCTAATGTCCACCATATCCAAGACTTGCTCAATTCGCTGACTGGATATCCCATTACTAGCAGCAACAATTTTCAAATGTTGATAAACAGTCCGATCATCAGGAGCACCTACACTGTCAAATGAAGCTCCTACAGTCTTTAGAGGAAATTTTAATTCCTTATAAGTTTGATCTCCAATTTTGGTAAGACCAGATGTTGCTTTGTCTAATCCTAATAAAATACGTAAGGTTGAACTTTTACCAGCTCCATTTGGACCCAGGAAAGCAGTCACTCTACCTGCTTTTGCTTCAAAAGAAATATCTTTTAAAATTTGAGTTTGGCCATACGACTTACATAAATTTTTAATGGTAATACTTTGTTCCATAGATGTTCTCCTATTCTATTTAATATTTCTAAAAGTAACTATATCTTATACACTCATTTTCGGATTTTTTTCAGAATTTAGAGAGTAAAAAAGATTTAATACTCAATGAAAATCAAAGAGCAAACTAGGAAGCTAGCCGCAGGCTGCTC
>CAURHZ010000129.1:0-5111 GCA_963524345.1 uncultured Streptococcus sp. | reverse complement strand
ATGGCGAATGGGTTCAATAATGAAAGAGGCGATTGTGAAGGAAACAATCGCTTTTTTTGTGAAAATATAATAAAATAGATAGGAGAGAATAAATACTTGTAGGAAAAAATAATACTCTTCGAAAATCAAATTCAAACCACGTCAGCGTCGCCTTACCGTATTCAAGTACAGCCTGCGGCTAGCTTCCTAGTTTGCTTTTTGATTTTCATTGAGTATGAGACGACTTTTTCGTCTAGTAAAAGGAAAATATGATAAAAAAAGTTGGTGTCGGTCAGGCACATAGTAAGATAATTTTAATAGGGGAGCATGCGGTCGTTTACGGTTATCCTGCCATTTCTCTGCCTCTTTTGGAGGTGGAGGTGACTTGTAAGGTGGTTCCTGCAGCGAGTCCTTGGCGCCTCTATGAGGAGGATACCTTGTCCATGGCAGTTTATGCTTCGCTGGAGTATTTGGATATCAAAGAAGCCTGCATTCGCTGTGAGATTGACTCGGCTATTCCTGAAAAACGGGGAATGGGTTCGTCAGCTGCTATCAGCATAGCAGCTATTCGTGCGGTTTTTGACTACTATCAGGCCGACCTGCCTCATGATGTATTGGAAATCTTGGTCAATCGGGCGGAGATGATTGCCCATATGAATCCTAGTGGTTTGGATGCTAAGACCTGTTTAAGTGACCAACTTATTCGCTTTATCAAGAACGTAGGATTTACAGAGCTTGAGATGGATCTATCTGCCTATTTGGTAATTGCTGATACGGGCGTTTATGGTCACACTCGTGAAGCCATCCAAGTGGTTCAAAGTAAGGGGAAGGATGCCCTACCGTTTTTGCATGCCTTAGGGGAATTGACTCAACAAGCAGAAGATGCGATTTCACAAAAAGATGCTGAAGGATTGGGACAAATCCTCAGTCAAGCGCATTTACATTTAAAAGAAATTGGTGTCAGTAGCCCTGAGGCGGACTCTTTGGTTGAAACGGCTCTGAGCCATGGTGCTCTGGGTTCCAAGATGAGCGGTGGTGGGCTAGGAGGCTGTATCATAGCCTTAGCAGCCGATTTGACACAAGCTCAAAAATTAGCAGAAAGATTAGAAGAGAAAGGAGCTGTTCAGACATGGATCGAGAGCCTGTAACAGTACGTTCTTACGCAAATATTGCTATTATCAAATATTGGGGAAAGAAAAAAGAAAAAGAGATGGTTCCTGCTACTAGTAGTATATCTCTGACTTTGGAAAATATGTATACAGAGACGACTTTGTCGCCGCTACCGATGGATGCTACTGCTGATGCCTTTTATATCAATGGTCAGCTACAAAATGAGGCGGAGCATGCCAAGATGAGCAAGATTATTGACCGTTACCGTCCAGAAGGTGGGGGCTTTGTTCGTATAGATACTCAAAACAATATGCCTACCGCAGCGGGCCTGTCCTCAAGTTCTAGCGGTTTGTCCGCCTTGGTTAAGGCTTGCAATGCTTATTTCAAGCTTGGTTTGAATAGGAGCCAGTTGGCGCAGGAGGCTAAGTTTGCCTCAGGATCTTCCTCTCGGAGTTTTTATGGACCACTCGGTGCCTGGGATAAGGATAGTGGGGAGATTTACCCTGTAGAGACAGACTTGAAACTAGCTATGATTATGTTGGTGCTAGAGGACAAGAAAAAACCAATCTCTAGCCGCGACGGGATGAAACTTTGTGTGGAAACTTCGACGACTTTTGATAACTGGGTATGTCAGTCTGAGAAAGATTATCAGGATATGATGGTTTATCTAAAAGAGAATGATTTTGCAAAGGTTGGGGAATTGACTGAGAAAAATGCCCTTGCTATGCACGCAACGACAAAAACTGCTAGTCCAGCCTTTTCTTATCTAACCGATGCATCTTATGAAGCGATGGACTTTGTTCGTCAACTTCGCGAGCAAGGAGAAGCCTGCTACTTTACCATGGATGCTGGTCCCAATGTCAAGGTCCTCTGTCAGGAGAAAGACTTGGAGCATTTATCAGAAATCTTCGGTCAACGTTACCGCTTGATTGTGTCAAAAACAAAGGATTTGAGCCAAGATGATTGCTGTTAAAACTTGCGGAAAACTCTATTGGGCGGGTGAGTATGCTATTCTAGAACCAGGGCAGTTAGCCTTGATAAAGGACATTCCTATCTATATGAGGGCTGAGATTGCTTTTTCTGATAGCTACCGTATCTATTCAGATATGTTTGATTTCGCAGTGGACTTGACGCCAAATCCTGACTACAGCTTGATTCAAGAAACAATTGCTTTAGTGGAATATTTCCTCGTTTATCGTGGGCAAACCTTGCGACCTTTTTCTCTAGAAATTCGTGGGAAAATGGAACGGGAAGGTAAAAAGTTTGGTCTGGGTTCTAGCGGTAGCGTCGTCGTCTTGGTGATCAAGGCCCTGCTGGCTCTGTATGATATTACGGTTGATCAGGATTTATTATTCAAGCTGGCTAGCGTGGTCTTGCTCAAGCGAGGTGACAATGGTTCCATGGGAGACCTTGCCTGTATTGTTTCAGAGGATTTGGTTCTCTACCGGTCGTTTGATCGCCAGAAGGTGGCTGCTTGGTTGGAAGAAGAAAACTTGACGACAGTTTTAGAGCGTGATTGGGGCTTTTCCATCTCACAAGTGAAACTTGCCCTAGAATGTGATTTCCTAGTGGGATGGACCAAGGAAGTGGCTGTGTCTAGTAACATGGTTCAGCAAATCAAGCAAAATATTAATCAGAATTTTTTAAGTTCCTCAAAAGAAACAGTGGCTACTTTGGTAGAAGCCTTGGAGCAGGGGAACGCAGAAAAAATCATCGAGCAAGTAGAAGTAGCCAGTCAACTTTTAGAAGGGTTGAGCTCAGATATTTACACGCCTTCGCTCAGCCAACTGAAAGAAGCCAGTCAAGATTTGCAGGCTGTTGCCAAGAGTAGCGGTGCGGGTGGTGGTGACTGTGGGATTGCCTTGAGTTTTGATGAGCAATCAACTGAAACCTTAAAAAATCGTTGGGCCGATCTGGGGATTGAGCTCTTATACCAAGAAAGGATGGGACATGACGATAAATCGTAAGGATGAACACATCCGCTATGCCCTTGAGCAGAAAAGTTCCTATAATAGCTTTGATGAGGTGGAGTTGATTCATTCTTCTTTGCCTCTTTACGACCTGGATGAAATCGATCTTTCCACAGAATTTGCTGGTCGAAAGTGGGATTTTCCTTTTTATATCAATGCCATGACAGGTGGGAGTGATAAGGGGAAAGAAATCAATCAAAAGCTGGCTCAAGTGGCAGAAGCCTGTGGTATTTTATTTGTGACGGGCTCTTATAGCGCAGCTCTCAAAGATCCAACAGATGCCTCTTTTTCTGTCAGATCTAGTCATCCAAATCTCCTCCTTGGAACCAATATTGGATTGGACAAGTCTGTTGAGTTGGGACTGCAGACTGTAGCAGAGATGAATCCTCTCCTCCTTCAAGTGCATGTTAATGTCATGCAGGAATTGCTCATGCCTGAAGGAGAAAGAAAGTTTCGAAGCTGGCAATCGCATTTGGCAGACTATAGCAAGAAAATCCCTGTTCCCATTGTCCTAAAGGAAGTGGGCTTTGGGATGGATGTAAAGACCATTGAAAGAGCCTATGAACTGGGTGTTCGTACAGTGGACCTATCAGGTCGTGGTGGGACCAGCTTTGCCTATATCGAAAACCGTCGCAGTGGTCAGCGTGATTATCTTAATCAATGGGGTCAGTCTACTATGCAAGCCCTTCTCAATGCCCAAGAATGGAAAGACAAGGTCGAACTTTTGGCTAGTGGAGGTGTACGTAATCCGCTGGATATGATTAAGTGTCTGGTTTTTGGTGCCAAGGCTGTGGGACTGTCTCGAACAGTTTTGGAATTGGTTGAAAGCTACACAGTCGAAGAAGTGATTGGCATTGTCCAAGGCTGGAAAGCAGATCTACGCTTAATCATGTGTGCTCTTAATTGTGCCACCATTGCAGATTTACCAAAAGTAGACTATCTTCTTTATGGCAAACTAAAAGAAGCAAATGATCAGATGAAAAAGGCGTAACCACCGCCTTTTTTCCATCTTCAGACTGAGGTGACTTTTTTGAATTGTGATAAAATAGAAGGGAGAGGATGAACCTATGAGAAAATTTAAGATCTTTTTATTTATCGAAGCCTGTCTTTTGACAGGAGCTCTGATTTTGATGGTTTCAGAGCATTTTTCACGTTTTCTGCTGATTCTATTCCTCTTTCTGCTTTTGATTCGCTATTACACTGGTAAAGAGGGCAATAACCTTCTTTTGGTGGTGGCAACCATTCTCTTCTTTTTCATCGTCATGCTCAATCCCTTTGTGATTCTAGCTATTTTTGTTGCGGTCATATACAGCCTCTTTATTCTTTATCCAATGATGAACCAGGAAAAAGAGCAGACCAATTTGGTTTTTGAAGAGGTGGTAACGGTTAAGAAGGAGAAAAATCGTTGGTTTGGCAATCTCCATCATTTTTCAAGCTACCAGACTTGCCAGTTTGATGATATCAATCTCTTTCGTCTCATGGGCAAGGATACCATTCATCTGGAGAGGGTCATCCTAACCAATCATGATAATGTCATTATTCTCAGAAAGATGGTAGGAACAACCAAAATCATTGTACCTGTAGATGTGGAAGTCAGTCTCAGCGTTAATTGTCTCTATGGTGATTTGACTTTTTTCAACCAGCCCAAGCGAGCCCTCCGCAATGAACACTATCATCAAGAAACAAGAGACTATCTTAAGAGTAACAAGAGTGTCAAGATTTTCTTGACCACTATGATTGGCGATGTGGAGGTGGTCAGAGGATGAAAAAACAAGCTTATGTTATCATTGCCCTCACCTCCTTCCTGTTTGTCTTATTTCTCTCCCACAGCTTGTTGGAAATTCTTGATTTTGACTGGTCTATTTTCCTGCATAATGTTGAAAAAACAGAAAAATTTGTCTTTTTGTTGTTGGTATTCAGCTTGTCCATGACCTGTCTTTTAGCCCTGTTTTGGCGAGGTGTGGAAGAGCTTTCTCTAAGAAAAATTCAGGTCAATCTCAAGCGTTTGTTGGCAGGGCAAGAAGTGGTTCAGGTTGCAGATCCAGATTTGGA
>CAURHZ010000128.1:0-5112 GCA_963524345.1 uncultured Streptococcus sp. | reverse complement strand
GCAAAGATAATCAAAATGATAATGATGGTTGCCAAGATGGTCACATCGTGATTGTAGCGGTTAAATCCATAAGCGATGGCTACGTTACCGATACCACCAGCTCCAACCGCACCGGCCATAGCTGTTTCCCCAACAAGGGAAATCAAGGTCACAGTCGTCACACGGATCAAATCTGGAAGACCTTCTGATAGGTAAACACCTACGATATCCCAGAAGGTCGCTCCGCTAGCTTGAGCCGCCTCAATGACACCGCCATCCAATTCAGCCAAGACCACCTGCACCTGACGGGCAAAGAAAGCAAAGACTGCAAATGAAAGTGGCACAAGAGCTGCATTTGGCCCGATGCTCGTCTTCACAATCAAGTGAGAGAGTGGCGACATGATTGCCAAGAGGATGATGAAGGGAACCGCACGGAAAATAGAGGTAATCTTATCCAAAATCCAGAAAACAACTTTATTTTCCAAGACACCACCCGGCGCTGTCAAGACGAGGAAAAGACCTGCAACAAGTCCCAAGAACCCTCCGATGATGAAGGAAAGAACTGTCATATAAAGAGTTAGGTAGATTGCTGTTCCCCAGCCTGCTTGACCAGCCCAGCCCATTTTATAGACATTTGGTAAATAGGTTTGAATCAATGATTCCATCTTACTGTCCTCCCTTCAATACTTTTAGCTGTACGCCTGCTTGACGAATGGCTTCTTGAGCACCTGCTAGCGCTGCTTTTTCACCTGACAAGACCACAACCAATTCTCCAACAGGAGTACCATCGAGAATTTCGATATTTCCATAGAGGATATTAGCCGTTACCTGATAATGCTTGTACAATTCATTCAAAAGTGGCTCATCTGTTGAAGCACCTGCATACTTGAGTTGTACCAAAAGGCTGTTTTCAGACAGATGTTGCACAATTTCTTGCTTCTCAATCTTGACCATGGCTTCATCAATGCCTGTGGCTGTTGAGATAAAGTCTTGGGTCAAAGGTTGTTTAGGATCTGAGAAGATTTCAAGGACACTTCCTTCTTCAATAAAATGCCCATCCTGCATAACTGCTACACGATTGGCAATGTCTTTGACAATCTGCATTTCATGCGTAATCAAGACAACAGTTAAGCCTAATTTTTGGTTCAAATCTTGCAACAAGGCCAAAATCTGCTTGGTTGTCTTCGGGTCAAGGGCAGAAGTTGACTCGTCTGAAATCAAGATTTTTGGATCATTAGCCAAGGCACGCGCAATGGCCACACGCTGTTTTTGCCCTCCAGATAATTGTGAAGGATAGTTTTCAGCACGGTCCGCCAAGCCAACCAAGTCCAACAACTTAGCAACTTTAGCCTTCTTTTCTTCCTTGCTAAGCCCAGAGTGTTTGAGGGCAAAGGCTACATTCTCCTCTGCTGTCTTTTGGCTCATCAGGTTAAAATGCTGAAAAATCATCCCGATATCCTGACGTTTGCGACGCAACTGCTCTGCCGTCAAGGTCACCTTGCCATCAAAAATCACATCGTCGTCAATAGTAATTTTCCCTGCAGATGGTTTTTGCAAGAGGTTAATCACCCGTACAAGGGTTGATTTCCCTGCTCCAGAATATCCAACGATTCCGTAGATATCCCCTTCTTGGATGTGAATAGTCACATCCTTGACTGCTGTGATGGTTCTCTTTTTTTGATGAAAAGTCACATCGATCTGATCTAACTTGATAATATCTCTACTCATAGCTTCTAATCAGCTCCTCTACTAATTCAATATGGGTGTAATAATCGGAGATTCGCACGTTTTCATCTCCACCGTGGTCTCGGCTATTGGCATTTCCTAGACCAAAAGCCACCATTGGCACCTCTAGGGCATCAAAGACCGTATGCATAGGCCCTGTCCCTGCTGTTGTTGGCAAGACTGAAACGCCTTGCGGATAGAATTTCTTAGCCAACTCGATCACATTGAGAATGGCTGGTGCGCTCATATCGCTTCGATAGCTCATCTCTCCCAAGGTATAGTATAATTCTACCTTATCAAAGCCATTTTTGTCTAGCTGTTTCCGAATTTTTTCCAGAACATCATGCGGTTCTAGGCCAGGAACCAAACGAACTTCTAACTTGGCACTGGCTTCTGCTGGCAAAATCGTTTTAACTCCTTGTCCTTGATAGCCTGACTGAATCCCTTCGATATTAAGGGCTGGTTCGAAAAAGAAACGTTTTAGGAAGGCTGCACGGTCCTCTTGTAAGAGAGGCAATTCCAAACCATAAATCTGGCTGATTTCCCCTGGATTTCGTTGGGCGTAAGTGTCCACCAAGGCCAATTCTCGTTCATTTGGCTCTTGAACTTCTTCGTACAAACCTTCAACCAAGATACGACCATCTGCAGCGCGAAGAGACTGTAAGGCTTGAAGGAGATACCAAGGAGCTGATTCCACGACACCACCATAACTAGAGTGGATATCCACATCAGCACTTTTTACCTTGGCATCAAAGGTCACGATCCCCTTGTTTCCACCAGAAATTTCTAACTGCTCCAAGGCATTTTTGGTCCCTTGTTCCCAGACCAACAAATCTGCACCACGGAGTTTGTCCGCATGTTTTTCCAGATACTTATCTAGGTCTGTCGAAGCCGATTCCTCCGCTCCTTCCATGATAAAACTGATATTGACAGGTAGGTCATCGTGGTGCTGCATATACTTTCTCAAAGCACTCAAACGAGCTGTGATATGGCCCTTGTCGTCATCAACCCCACGCCCATACATGAAACCATTGCGGACCGAAAGCGTAAAGGGATCCTCTGTCCAGACCTGATCCCCATCCGCTGGAACAGTGTCATAGTGGTTATAGAAAATCAAGGTTTTGGCATCTGGACGTGAACTCTTGAAATGAGCCATGACAAAGGGCGCCGTATAAGTCTCATCAATCTCCACTTCAGCCCCAACACGTTTGAAAATCTCACCCAGATAGTTTGCGACTTCCTTGAGTCCAACTTGCTGGGCAAAGACCGATTTCTTAGAAATCAAGGTACGCAAAACCTCAAAATAATGCTGGGCTACATGATCCTTTTCAAATTTTTCAATCTGTTCTTGTTCGCTAGGAAAAACCATATTCTCTCTACCTTTCTATGAACTACTCTTCCTGACAATCCATGCTCTATACAAAAGCAAGAGGTGGAATTTTCTCTCCCACCTCCCTGTTTCTTATTACCAAACTGGTTGATCCAAACCGTCTGATGTTTCTTCGATAACTTTTTTCACGTCATCTGTGTGGTAAGCTGCGATCACTTTCTTGATAGCATCAGCCTTAGGTGATGTTTCCCAATCTTTTTTCGCAACGATGATGTTGTACCATTGTTTTGAGTTTTCATCAGCTTGTTCTTTGAAAAGTGCTTTCTTGTAGTCCAATTTTGCTTCTGTAACGAAGGTATTGTTTACAACGGCAGCGTCAACTGATGACAATGAACGAGCTGTTTGGCTAGCATCCAATTCAGTGATTTTCAAGTTCTTTGGATTTTCTTTGATGTTAGCAACTGTTGCAAGAGCAGTTCCAGAAACATCCAATTTAATCAAGCCAGCTGATTGAAGCAAGTAAAGCGCACGGCTTTCGTTTGTAGCATCGTTCGGTACAGCGATTTCTCCGTTTGCTGGGATGTCTTCTACTTTAGTGTACTTGTTGTCACTTCCATTCAAACCTGAGTAAAGGCGGATTGGAGAGATGTAAGTATCAGCAATCGCTACAAGGTCTTTTCCGTTTTCTTTGTTCCAGTTGTTCAAGAAGTTATAGTGTTGGAAAGCGTTCAAGTCTACTTCGCCATCAGCAGTTGCCTTGTTTGGTTGTGAGTAGTCTGTGAACTCTGTAAATTCCAAAGTGATACCGTCTTTTTTAACCAATTCTTGGATTTTGTCCCAACGTTTTTCTTCAGAACCGCTACGGTTAACAGTTGCGATTTTGATAGTTGTTGCATTGTCTGCTTTCTTTTCTGAGTTTCCGCAAGCTGCAAGAGCCAAACCTGCGACTGTAGCAAGAGCTGCTACACCAAGCCATTTTTTAATTTTCATGATTCTTTCTCCTTAAAAATAATACCGTACTAGTATCTCACAATTTGTTTGATTTCACAAATTGTTATTAGATAGTCAGATATATAGTTTAAAACTATATCCCTAAAAACTGAGAAATCACCCACCTTACTAAGAATGGATGATTTCAAAAAATTATTTAATATCAGCTTCTGCTGGTAGATAAGTGTCGCCGAAGAATTGTTTAGACAGTTTTTCAAGAGTTCCGTCTTTGTAGAGTTCTTGGATGCGTTTGTCCACAAATGTTTTCAACTCATCTTGACCTTGAGCAAGAAGTGGGTAAACGTAAGGTTGTTGGTCGCTTGGAAGTTCAATGACTTTCAAGTTGTCCAAGCCTTGGTTCTTGATAACTGTTTCAACACCGATTTTATCAAAAATCTTATAGTCAAATTGTCCATCGCTCAAACGTACCATGATTTGTTGGAAGTCTGCCTTAGTATAGTTAAGGATAGTTGGGTTGTCCGGGTGTTCAGCGTTGTATGCTTCTAACTGCTTAGCTGATGTGGTGGCTTGAACGACTTCCGTCGATTTTCCACCGATATCAGCGAGAGACTTGATACTAGAGTCGTCTTTCTTCACTACAAGGACATTAGGGTTTTGGGCAATTGGTGCGGCATATAGGTATTTCTCCGCACGTTCTTTAGTGTAGCTCAGATTGTTGACAGCCATATTGTAACGGTCAGCGTCAAGACCAGCAAAGACACCTGACCATTCTGTCTTTTCAAACTTGACATCATACTTGTCAGAGTCTTTAAAGATAGCGCGAACGACTTCAATCTCGTAACCAGTCAATTCGCCATTTTCTTCATAGATAAATGGTTTTGGCGAGCCATTGGTTGCAACGATAATTTCTTTCTTGCTAGCTGCTTCTCCTTCTTTCTTAGCACCACCTGAGCAAGCTGCTAACACACCTGCAGCAACAAGAGCAAGGGCAGCAAGAGATGAGTATTTAACGATTTTTTTCATGTCATTTCCTCCAAAATAGAATACCTTATAATCTTAACAGAAAAAGAGCATTTACGCCATTATATGATATCTATCTCTGTGATAGGTTTTCTTTATGGCTGATT
>CAURHZ010000127.1:0-5168 GCA_963524345.1 uncultured Streptococcus sp. | reverse complement strand
TTTCTCCATAAACGGGATGGTCAATCAAAGTATTCTGGACACGTCCTCCATTATCGACGATAGCAAGGAGTTCTTGACCGATTTCTTCAACTTCATGTTTCACCTTGAAAAGTTTATGGACATAAGGATTGGTATCAATTTGCTTATAGACGTAGCCACGATTAGTAGATAGGATAGGAGCGCCATCGGCTCTCAAAATTGCAATGTCCTGCACAATGACCTGACGTGTGACATGAAAATGTTCAGCCAAACTTTGGCCATTGAGGGCTTTAGGGGCTTCTTTCAAGAGTTGAAGTAGGGCTTGTTTGCGATCTTTTGTCATAGTTCTTCCTTTTAACGGCGTTTTCGAAGCACTTTATAGACGGCTAGTGCTAATGTATAGTCTACCATACTATGGATAATTGTGCCAAATCCAACTAGTACAAATAGAACATAAAACATATTTTCTACATTGGTACCAGAAGTTGCGTAAAAAACGACACAGGCCAATACTTCAGCAAGGGCATGGATAAGCGCTAAAACAAAGTTAAAAATCCAGGAAGATTTTGGTTTATCTAGGGTATCGGGGAATTTTTGTAGGTAAAGAGCTCCTAGAGTCCCAAAAAAGATATGGGAAAAAGCTCGAAATACGATAACCATGGGATAGCCAGCCATCAAAAATCCAAAACTAGAGGCTATGATGACAAAAATTGCCATCAAGGGCGACAAGAACATAGCGATAAAAATAGCGATGTGGCTCCCCAAAGTGTAAGAAGCAGGAGGAATGACAATCTTAAAAGGCATAACAATTGGAATCAAAATCGCAATAGCCGTTAAAAGAGCAGTCATTGTCATAAATTGTGTCTTTTTCCGTGTATTCATAAGAATCTCCTTTTTATCTGTATATACACTAGTATAGTACAATAAACAAGACAATAAAGCAAGAATTTACTTAAGTTTATAGGTCGTTTTTTAGTTAAAAGTTAGTAAAGATTTCACTAAAAAGAAACTGTATAGAGCAAAATCTCCACCTTCAAGCATGAAAGCGGAGATTGTTTTTATTTTTTCAAAGTCTGTAGTCTTGGAACAATGGCTAGGGTTAGAACTGCGGAAATAACTAATTCAGCAATCGAATTTGTTGAGATAACGGTTGCTAGGAGTTTTTGGATATTACCATCAAAAACATTTCCAAAAAGGTAGAAAATTCCACCAAGTACAAAGACTGTGTTGGTTAGCGAACCAAGGGCACCAGCTAGAATCAGACCAGTTTTATTTTTCATCAGTTTATAAACTAGATACGGAGTTAAACCAATCAAAATACGTGGGACGATGGCAATGATAGCTGAGTAGATGTTTCCGTTTGGTACGAATGGGGAGAAGAGGTAGCTTGTCGGTAGAATCGTAATTGTGTTAACGGTCAAGCTAAGTAATCCCATTAAAAATCCAAGTGTAACTCCAACTCGCGGACCGTAAATAATACTAGCAATAATGACAGGAATATGAACGATGGTCGGTTTGATTGGGAATGGAAAAAGGTTAAAGATAAGTGAGCTTAGAAAATGAATCACAAGCATGGTTGCAAAAAAGATAGCAATGGGTGCAATATTAGAGCGTTTTTTCATCGAGAGTTTCCTTTATTCTTTCTAAAATAATTGTGAGGTCGGCTAAGGCTCCTCGTCCGTGGTCTCCACAAGCTAGTAGGGATTCCTTAGGAGCAATCAGCTGATAGCCGTAGGTTTCTAATGTTTTCAGATTAGCCTGAGTTGCCGGATGGTCATACATTTTTGTATTCATTGCTGGTGCGATGAGTTTGGGAATATGACTTGGCAGGGCTAGAGCCGTACTGGTCACCATGTTGTCCGCAAAGCCGTAGGCTAGTTTTGCAATAGTGTTAGCAGTTGCAGGGGCTACGATAAATAAATCCGCCTTTTTTCCCAGTTCGATATGATTGACTTGATCGGGATAAGGTTCCTTCATGACATCCAAGTGGACAGGATTCTGTGAGAGTACTTGTAGTGTTAAAGGTTGGATAAACTCTGTAGCAGCCTGAGTCATTAAGACAGTGACTTGATGGCCTTGTTTTTCTAGAGAACTGACTAAATCTGCCGACTTGTAAGAGGCGATTGAGCCCGTTACAGCCAAGAGAATATGTGCCATAGCTTTCCTTTCTATGAATGATAGGCTTGAATTTTTTCAAGGAGGAGTTTTGCAACTTCTTCTTTAGTCTGGACTGTTTGAAGCTGTTCTTTCTCAACAAAGATAGCTCTGTGCTGGTTTGCTGAGATTTGAGTGAGGTCATTTGCGATAATCAAGTCTGCTTGGTTCTTGATAAGACTTTTTCTGGCAATCTCGATGAGATAATCCTCAGAGACATCAACCAGCAGTTTAAAGCCAATCAGATGAATAGCAGGATTCAATTCCTTGACTAGGGATATGATTTTGGGTGTTTTTTTCAGAAACAAAACCTGAACCTCATCAGTTGAAGAAATCTTAGCTTGATGATTTTGCTTGTTTAAAAATTCCTCTAGATTGGAACTAGCCTGAACTTCCTCCAGCCCTGTCATATAAACAGGAGTGTAATCAGATACAGCCATTGAGTGAATCAAAACCTGATAGTCCTTAACACGTTCTTGCATTTCTAGAAGAAGGTCGTTGGTATTGTTAATTTCTCGAATGCTTAGGTTGGGATGGGCTTCTGGCTTCAGAGCTCGTTTTGTTGTTATCAGACAAACTTCATGCCCTGCAGCAAGCAAGGTTTCTGTGATGATTTTCCCCAAGCGACCTGTTGAATGGTTAGTGATAGAGCGGACGCTATCAATAGCTTCACTGGTACCGCCAGATGTAACTAAAATTTTCATAGCACTATTGTACACAAAAATAAACGGTAAGTAAAATGAAAGTGATAAAAATTTGGTAAAAGGAAAGAATATAGTTTCAAACTATAAAGGCATATAAAATTTAAGAAAGGACTCTAAAAACCTTAAAAACAGGGATATTTACGAACGTTTAGAGGGTTTTTGGATGTTAAAAATCTTGTTTTGTGATATAATGAATTATCATATAAGAGGTTAGAGGAGTTTTGAATGAAAACAGATATTGAAATCGCACAGAGTATTGAGTTGAAGCCAATCGTTGATGTTGTAGAGAAACTTGGTATTTCTTACGACGATTTAGAGTTGTATGGAAAGTACAAAGCTAAGCTCAGCTTTGATAAAATTCGTGCAGTTGAGAGCAATCCAGTTGGGAAATTGATTTTGGTTACTGCTATCAATCCAACACCTGCAGGTGAAGGAAAATCAACCATTACTATTGGTCTTGCGGATGCCTTGAACAAGATTGGCAAGAAAACCATGATTGCTATTCGCGAACCATCTCTTGGTCCAGTAATGGGTATTAAGGGTGGTGCGGCAGGTGGTGGTTATGCCCAAGTTCTGCCAATGGAAGACATCAATCTCCACTTCACGGGGGATATGCATGCCATTACGACTGCCAACAATGCGCTTTCTGCCTTGATTGACAACCACTTACACCAAGGAAATGAGTTGGGAATTGATCAACGTCGTATCCTCTGGAAACGTGTTGTGGATTTGAACGACCGTGCTCTTCGCCATGTGACCGTTGGACTTGGTGGCCCTCTAAATGGTATTCCACGTGAGGATGGCTTTGATATTACCGTCGCTTCCGAAATCATGGCAATTCTTTGCTTGGCAACGGACATCGAGGACTTGAAACGTCGTTTGGCTAATATCGTTATCGGTTATCGTTACGACCGTACACCAGTTTCTGTAGGTGATTTGCAGGTTGAAGGTGCCTTAGCTTTGATTTTGAAGGATGCGATTAAGCCGAACCTGGTTCAGACAATTTACGGAACACCTGCCTTTGTACACGGTGGTCCATTTGCCAATATTGCTCACGGATGTAACTCTGTCTTAGCAACTACAACAGCCCTTCACTTGGCTGATTACACAGTTACTGAAGCTGGTTTTGGTGCAGACCTTGGTGCTGAGAAATTTCTTGATATTAAGACACCAAACTTGCCAACATCTCCAGATGCAGTTGTCATTGTCGCAACCCTTCGTGCCCTTAAGATGAATGGTGGCGTGGCTAAGGATGCTCTTACAGAGGAAAATGTAGAAGCAGTTCGTGCCGGTTTTGCTAACTTGAAACGCCACGTTGAAAATATCCGTAAGTTCGGTATTCCAGCAGTTGTGGCTATTAACGAATTTGTATCTGATACAGAAGCCGAAATTGCAGCCTTGAAAGAACTTTGTGCCTCAATCGATGTACCAGTTGAATTGGCTAGTGTCTGGGCTGATGGGGCAGAAGGTGGAGTAGCTCTTGCTGAAACGGTTGTTAAGACTATCGCTGAAAACCCATCTAACTATAAACGTTTGTATGACAATGACCTTTCTGTTCAAGAAAAGATTGAAAAAATTGTCACTGAAATCTATCGTGGTAGTAAAGTGAACTTTGAGAAGAAAGCTCAAACACAAATCGCTCAAATCGTTCAAAATGGTTGGGACAAATTGCCAATCTGTATGGCTAAAACTCAATATAGTTTTTCAGATAATCCGAATGCACTTGGAGCACCTGAAAACTTTGAAATTACCATTCGTGAATTGGTGCCAAAATTAGGTGCAGGCTTCATCGTTGCCTTAACTGGCGATGTCATGACCATGCCAGGCCTTCCAAAACGACCAGCAGCCCTCAATATGGATGTTGAAAGTGATGGAACAGTCCTAGGCTTGTTCTAGTAGTTTAATTGAATTCAAATGAGTTTGGAAAAGCTATCCAAGCTCATTTTCTTATCTAGTTTTGAAGAATTGTCTTCAGCTGATGAAAGAGTTTCCTTCTATAAGCAATCAGTCTAGGTAAAGATATTTTCCCTGATTTCTGATATAATAGAAACATTGACTTCAAGAGTAAGGAAGAGAAGATGAACGCATTATTGAATGGAATGAATGACCGTCAGGCTGAGGCGGTGCAAACGACAGAAGGTCCCTTGTTGATCATGGCAGGGGCTGGTTCTGGGAAGACTCGAGTTTTGACCCACCGTATCGCTTATTTGATTGATGAAAAGCTGGTCAATCCATGGAATATCTTGGCCATTACCTTTACTAATAAGGCTGCGCGTGAGATGAAAGAGCGTGCTTATAACCTTAATCCAGCCACTCAGGAATGTCTGATTG
>CAURHZ010000126.1:0-5204 GCA_963524345.1 uncultured Streptococcus sp. | reverse complement strand
GGATTTGTATATAGGGTGGGCTTTACATCAGGGAGGACAGCTCTACAGTAGCTACTATGCTGGTCAAGGTCTACTTTATTATTTACTACTTTACATCACCCAAGGAGGCATCCCTTTTGCCTTGGTGGAATGGCTAGCCCTCTTAGGAGGAGGTTATTTCCTCTTTTCTTCAACCGACTATCTGACGGGACAAAGGGAGCAAGCCAAACAACTCCTAACCATATTTTATATTTTGGTATCCGGTCTTGGTTTTGGAGGAGGCTATGCTACTATCTTAGCTCTACCGTTCTTATTTGCAGGCTTTTCTTTAGTAGCACGCTATCTATCAAATCCTAATCATGACAAGGGATTTCTACGTCTGGGGATTTTCTTGGCCCTATCATTTTTCATAGAGCCTCTTACAAGTCTTCTTTTTACTGCAGTAGTAACAATTGGTTTATTTGTCTTTAATGTTGGACATGGGCGCTTTGCTCATGGGGTTTATCAGTTTTTTGCAGCAGCACTTAGCTTTTCTCTCATCTTTTACCCAGTAGGATACTATGTTCTTGCTTCAGGTGGTTTTGGAGAAGCTCTAGGAAGTCTTTTATATCCGATTGATTCCCTTCAGATGTTTACCAATCCCCAACTAATAGATCATCTTTTATTCTATGGTTTGTTGACCTTTGGCTTAGGTGCTCTCGTTCTTGTTTTTCTGGGCTTATTCCAATCAAAGGCATCGAGATTATATGTTATTTCAGTACCAACTAGCTTTGTTTTCTTATTTGGACTGGTCTTGCTGCTTTTTTCTCAAGAACCTCTTCACGGTTCGCGTTTGATTCTAATCCTTCCATTTTTACTCCTTCTTTTGATGACAAGTATTCGTGGGAAACATTCAGCTAGAGGAGATCGTCGTCGGAGAAGAGAAGATGTTCCTACTTTATGGAAAAAATTCATGAAGGGAAATCTCTACCTACCGATCCTAGTGGTGGTTTATCTGATTGCAATTCCTTTTGTAGCTCGTTTTGTATTGCATCCGGCTTCTTATGGAGAACAACATCAAGTAGTAGATAGAGTCAAACAAGAGACGAGTGAGGGAGACAAAATCTATATCTGGGATTCTCATGTTCAGATGTATAAGGAAAGCCAGCGTTTGGCTGGATCCATGTTCACATCACCTCTTCTTTACACGAATACAGAAGAAAATAAAGCCAGCTTGATTCATGACTTGAAAGAAAATCAACCTAAGTTGATAGTGGTGAACGACAAGGTGGCGCTCTGGTCTGAAGTGGAAACACTCTTGAAAGAAAATTATCAACAAGTAAAGACCGATTACTCAGAATTCAAAGTCTATAAAATTAAATAACAAAATCAATATCTTGTGTATTTTTAAAAATTTTAGGATTTTTAACACAAGATATTGATTTTTCTTTTTAGAGTGGTATAATACTTTTTAGAAAGAACATTTTAGAAAAGAGCATGCATATGATTGCACTAGAAGAAAAAATTACAATTTTGCCAACTCTCTTCGTTGAGAAACGAGATGGGAGACGTGTTGTATTTGATGTGGACAAGATTGACAAGGCTCTCCACAAGGCGGCAGACAAGGTTATGGATGTGACACCCTTGGTCGAAAAACGCCTCAATGCTCTGACCGAGCGAATTGTCACAGAAATTCATAGTCGCTTTCCGCAGGGAGTTAAGATTTATGAAATCCAAAATATCGTAGAACATGAACTGCTTGAAGCCAAAGAATATGCGCTGGCTGAGGAGTATATTACTTATCGGACACAAAGGGATTTTGAGCGCTCAAAAGCGACAGATATTAACTTTAGTATCCATAAGCTTCTTAACAAAGATCAGGCAGTTGTCAATGAAAATGCTAATAAAGACAGTGATGTCTTTAACACTCAGCGTGATTTGACAGCAGGGATTGTTGGGAAGTCAATCGGACTGCAAATGCTTCCTAAGCACGTAGCCAATGCCCACCAAAAGGGAGATATCCATTATCACGATTTGGACTACAGTCCCTATACACCTATGACTAACTGCTGTTTTATTGATTTCAAGGGGATGTTGGAAAATGGTTTTAAGATTGGAAATGCAGAGGTAGAGAGTCCCAAGTCTATCCAGACTGCGACAGCTCAGATTTCCCAAATCATTGCCAATGTTGCTTCTAGCCAGTATGGGGGCTGTTCAGCTGACCGTATAGATGAAGTTTTGTCACCTTATGCAGAGAAGAATTATCAAAAACACCTTAAGGATGCGGAAGAATGGGTCTTACCTGACAAACGGGAAGATTACGCTTGGAAGAAAACTCAAAAAGATATCTATGATGCCATGCAATCTCTTGAGTATGAAATCAACACCCTCTTCACTTCAAATGGGCAAACACCTTTTACTTCGCTAGGTTTTGGTCTAGGAACCAATCGTTTTGAGCGTGAAATTCAAAAAGCTATTTTGAGTATTCGGATAAAGGGTCTTGGTTCTGAGCATCGTACAGCCATCTTCCCTAAGCTTATCTTTACGCTTAAAAGAGGTCTTAACTTGGAAGAAGGGACTCCCAACTACGACATTAAGCAGTTGGCTCTTGAGTGTGCAACCAAGCGGATGTACCCAGACGTCTTGTCTTACGATAAGATTGTTGACTTGACAGGTTCTTTTAAGGTGCCTATGGGTTGCCGTTCGTTTCTTCAAGGATGGAAGGATGAAAATGGTGTAGAAGTCAATTCAGGTCGTATGAACCTAGGAGTTGTGACGGTTAATTTACCTCGTATTGCTCTCGAGTCTGATGGTGACATGAACAAGTTCTGGGAAATCTTCAACGAGCGTATGAATATCGCTGAAGATGCTCTTGTTTACCGTGTCGAACGCACTAAAGAGGCGACGCCAGCGAATGCTCCTATCCTCTATCAGTACGGTGCTTTTGGCCATCGTCTAGGTAAGGAAGAAAGTGTTGACCAGCTCTTTAAGAATCGTCGTGCAACCGTTTCACTAGGCTATATCGGTTTGTACGAAGTGGCTACTGTCTTCTTTGGAAATAGTTGGGAACACAATCCAGAAGCCAAGGAATTCACGCTGGATATCATTCGAGATATGAAACGCCGTGTAGAAGAGTGGTCAGATCAATATGGCTATCATTTCTCTATCTACTCAACACCATCTGAAAGTTTGACAGACCGTTTCTGCCGACTGGATACAGAGAAGTTTGGTTCTATTCCTGATATTACAGATAAGGAATACTACACCAATTCTTTCCACTACGATGTGCGTAAGAATCCAACACCGTTTGAAAAATTAGACTTTGAGAAAGTCTATCCAGAAGCAGGTGCGTCAGGTGGTTTCATCCATTATTGTGAGTATCCAGTCCTTCAGCAAAATCCAAAGGCCTTGGAAGCTGTCTGGGATTATGCCTATGACCGTGTCGGCTATCTAGGGACCAATACTCCAATTGACCGTTGCTACAAGTGTGACTTTGAAGGGGATTTTGAACCAACTGAGAGAGGATTTGCTTGTCCTAACTGTGGCAATAGCGACCCTAAAACAGTAGACGTTGTTAAACGGACTTGTGGCTATTTAGGCAATCCTCAAGCGAGACCGATGGTCAATGGCCGTCACAAGGAAATCGCAGCGCGTGTCAAACACATGAATGGTTCAACGATTAAAATAGCTGGGCATCAAGTAACAAATTAGAAAGAAGTGAAATGGGAAAATATCAATTAGACGATAAGGGGCGTGCACAAGTGACCCGTTATCACGAGAAACACTCTAAAGGTGGAGCTGGTAAAAAAGAACGCTTGCTCAACCTCAGAGAACAATTTTTAAACAAGAACAAGAAAAAATAAAAGTGAGAGCCAGCTCTCGCTTTTCTCTTAGTGGGAGGTAAGGATGGAATTACGCAGACCAAGATTAGCAGATAAAGAAACAGTTTTAGAGATGATGGCAGAGTTTGAACGGTCCCAGTCACCTCACGACGGTGGTTTCTGGGATACAGAAAATTTTTCTTATGAGGAATGGTTGAATAGTAATCAGGATAAAGAAATGGGAATAAACTTGCCTGAAAATCGTGTTCCTTCTATTCAATTTGTATCATTTGATGATATAGGTCGTGCTCTAGGATTTTTGAATCTGCGATTGAGACTGAATGAGGGTTTACTGAATTATGCTGGCCACATTGGCTACTCCATTCGTCCATCAGAAAGAGGTAAGGGTTATGCTAAGGAAACTCTCCGTCAGGGCTTGCAAGTTGCTAAGGAAAAGAACATCAAGAAAGCTCTTGTGACCTGTAGCGTGAATAATCCTGCTAGCAGAGCAGTCATTTTAGCAAATGGTGGGCTCCTTGAGGATGTTCGTGATGGTGTGGAGCGTTATTGGATAGAGGTAGCGAATGAATAATCCAAAACCACAAGAATGGAAAAGCGAGGAGCTCAGTCAAGGGCGTATCATCGACTACAAGGCCTTTAACTTTGTAGATGGAGAAGGCGTGCGCAACTCTCTCTATGTAGCAGGTTGCATGTTTCACTGCGAGGGGTGTTATAATGTAGCGACCTGGTCCTTCAATGCCGGAATTCCTTATACAGCAGAATTAGAAGAACAGATTATGTCAGACCTTGCCCAACCCTATGTTCAAGGCTTGACCCTGCTGGGAGGGGAGCCTTTTCTCAATACAGGTATTCTCTTGCCTCTCGTTAAGCGGATTCGAAAGGAATTGCCAGACAAGGACATCTGGTCATGGACCGGCTACACTTGGGAAGAAATGATGTTGGAAACTCCAGATAAACTGGAACTCTTATCACTAATTGACATCCTTGTCGATGGACGGTATGACCGAACTAAGAGAAATCTCATGCTCCAGTTTCGAGGTTCGTCCAATCAACGAATCATCGATGTGCAAAAATCCCTCAAAAGTGGGCAAGTAGTGATTTGGGACAAGCTCAATGATGGAAAAGAAAGCTATGAACAGGTGAAGAGAGACTAACTTTCTTCTATGAAAATAGTTAAATAAATGACCTATCAAAAAAGAAAACAGTTTCATTATAAAAAAACGAAAAAACAGCAACAAATCCCTTGCAATCGCAGGGGCTTTGTGTTATTCTATTATGGTGCTGTAAATTACAGCCTTAGCTTTGATGCAAGAGGTTGCGACACGCTCGGTTGCATTGCCACGCAACACCGCGTCGGTTTTCTTGTGGAGCTAGCCTATTATCTTAAATAGACGAAAAGGAGAA
>CAURHZ010000125.1:0-5241 GCA_963524345.1 uncultured Streptococcus sp. | reverse complement strand
TTGATGAATCGTGAAAACAATGTTTTAGTGCTGGACGAGCCGACCAACCACTTGGATGTGGATGCCAAGGATGAACTCAAACGTGCTCTCAAAGAATACAAGGGATCTATTCTTATGGTCTGCCACGAGCCAGACTTCTATGAAGGCTGGATGGACCAAATCTGGGATTTTAATAATCTAACTTAAAAATGAGAGTAAAAGAAATACAGTACCGAATGTGGATACTGTATTTTTTTGGTTTTTAAGATTTAAAATCGTAGTCTTTCACCACTTCGATGCTGTCGATTGTGATAGCAGTAGTTGGCTTGTCTTTTTCATCTTTTTCGGCTTTAGCAATCTTATCTACAACATCCATACCGTCAATCACTTGACCAAAGACTGGGTGTTTACCATCTAGACTAGGATTTCCCCCTTCTTTGTAGGCTTCGATGATTTTCTTTGGATACTTGCTTGTAGGGAGTTTAGCAGAGGTATCAGTAGAGTTTTGGTTGATAAAGAACTGGCTGCCGTTGGTGTTTGGTTGACCAGTATTAGCCATAGAAAGAGCGCCACGGATGTTATAGAGATAAGGAGTAATCTCGTTTTTGAAACCAGTTCCCTTGTCTTTAGTCTTATCCTTGTCATGCCAGATGGACTGACCACCTGTACCGTCCCCTTTTGGATCTCCAGTTTGAACCATGAAGCCATCGATGACACGGTGGAAGGTAATACCGTTATAGTAGCCTTCTTTGGCATGAGTGAGGAAGTTTTCAACCGCTAAAGGAGCGAGTTTAGGGAAGAGCTTAATACGAATATCACCTTGGCTTGTGTGGAGAATCACTTCAGCCTCGTCTTCAGCAACTTCTTTAGATAGTTGTGGGAAATTGGCGTTTTCGTTTGTCAAAGCATCGTTTAACTCCTTGGCAGATTGGGCAGCTGCTTTGGAGCTTTCCTCAGCGGCCAAGCTAGAATCTACATAGTCATCACCACGCAAACTACGTTGGATGCTGCTACATCCAGCTAGAGCTACAGTGGATAGTAAAAGAAGGGTTGCTAGTTTTTTCATTCTATTCCTCTCAAAAATTCATTTCTACCATTGTACCCTAAAAGGACATGGATTTCAAATGTTAGTGACAAGGTAGTTTTAGAGGAGCCAACCAGAAAGTAGCTTGCTTAGGTGCAACAATGCCATAAGTGTACTCAAAGTATTTAGGGAACCAGATCTTAAGAGAGCTCGTAAAGTATCACAATTAGTAAACGTTAATTCGAAAGAATTACTATATTTTAAAAGAGTACATTTTCAAAGGATTTTTTCTTTTGGATTCAATTCCTAATTAATCAATGAACTTAATACTAGGTCTCGAAAAGAATTATGCTTCCTCTTTCTGTCTGAGTTCAAAGAGGTCTTCTACTTTCAGATTAAAAACTTGAGCAATTTTAAGAGCCATTTCCAGAGAAGGATTGTAACGGTTATTTTCCAAGTGCAGAATTGTCTCGCGTCGCATGCCGATGAGGTCGGCTAACTCCTGCTGGGTCATGCCTGTAGACTCACGAACAGATTTAAGATTAGTAATAATCTTGCTTTCTTTGGCCATGCTTATCCTCTCCGTTCCAAGATAAGATAGACAACCGCAAAGATGCAAATCAAGGCAGCTATGCTAATAAATATTTGGCCCATGTAAAGAGTGAGAGCCCCCATATACCCAATGATAACTGCTAGGATCATCAGTGCGCCTAGTATAAAAACAAACATCAAGCTAGTTGCCTTTGCTAAATTAGCATAAAAGCGTTCGTCCGGAGTTTCCTTGACATTTTTCAAACAGAAAAAAACAAATAAAATCACTTCAATAACGAGGCCAATTCCCAAAATCCATTCTTTAATACCAGAACTTACGCTTGGGGTCGCAACCCAAATCCCTACTGTATAAAAAATGCTTGCTGCAAAAAAAAGTATCGTGTAAAGCTTAGCAGACAAGTCAAAAATAGTCTTTCCCTTACTTTTCTGACTCTTATGAGGCCATGGTTTCATATGTAGCCAGCCCCAAATAGCTACAATCTGACCTAACACTGAAATACCAGCAATAACTAACTTGGGTCCCCAACTAAGATTAGAACCAAATAAAACAGTAAAATCAATAAAGAGAGCTACGGCAATCATTGCAATGAGGCCACGCATTTTTTGACTTTTTTTCATGATAGACTCCTTTTTTGTGTTATAAATATATAACACTGAAATTTTATGTTATAAATATATCACACTTAAATTTGAAAAGCAAGAATTTATGTGCCAAAGTGGCAATTATTTGAAAAAATTTTTAATAAAAGCCCTCGCTAGTCAAACAACTAAAGAATTCTTTGAAGCAATGCATCGGATTTGGTTTGGATAGTTTCGTTAATAATATTTGATGATAAAAAATTTTTGGAAAATCTAGATACTGTATGAATCTCTACTTTTTTTCTTAGACTGTTATAAAGTCTGTCAGAATAAGCGTTATAGGTGTAGAAGTTAATTTTTACAGAACTAAATTATTCCCCTATTTAGAATCTATTAATTCATATTTTATAAATTAATTAGTAGATATCGTTCTTAAAATCCTTGATATTTCGCTTGGGAACTGGCTTGGGATTTAGGAGCCAATCATTCAAATCACGTTCAAGTGAGATGAAGGGTTTGAATTGGTGGTCTTTATAGAATTTTTCTAAAATAGTATTCACGGATAGCCTCTTTCAAACTTTTATTTCCTATTCTAATAAATTTCTAAATGATTTAAAAATTTTATGCTCTGTCAAGTTTTTTTCTTGACACCTGTCAGAAATCTGCTATAATAGAACATGTGCTAAATAGCTCAGCTATTTCACCGAAATAAAAAATAAGAAAAGAGACTTTAAAAATGGCAGTTAAAATTCGTTTGACTCGTATGGGTTCTAAGAAAAAACCTTTCTACCGTATCAATGTAGCAGATTCACGTTCACCACGTGACGGACGTTTCATCGAAACAGTTGGAACATACAACCCACTTGTTGCTGAAAACCAAGTAACTTTGAAAGAAGACCGCGTTCTTGCATGGTTGGCTGATGGAGCTCAACCTTCAGATACAGTTCGTAACATCCTTTCAAAAGAAGGCGTATTGAAAAAATTCCACGATTCTAAATTCTCAAAATAAGTTTAAAGTAGGTTGACAGATGGATACGATTGAAAATCTTATTATTGCGATTGTGAAACCCTTGATTTCACAACCAGATGCCTTAACTATCAAGATTGAAGATACACCAGAGTTTTTGGAATATCATTTGGATCTTGATCAAAGCGATGTGGGTCGTGTAATCGGTCGTAAGGGTCGCACTATTTCTGCGATAAGAACGATTGTCTACTCTGTCCCAACTGAAGACAAAAAAGTAAGAATCGTTATTGATGAAAAATAAGAAGGGCGGGACGAATGTCTCGCTTTTTTTGCAAGGAGCAGGATATGAAGGATTTAACGTTTAGACAATTACAAGACTACTTACTCGAACATTACCAGCAGTCTCGGACTGAGGAAGGTCTTTTTATGAAGCTAGTGGAGGAAGTCGGAGAAGTAGCCGAAGTTTTGAATGGTCGTTCTGGTCGAAAAGAGGGAGTTCAAGATTCGAATGAGGAACTTGCCAAAGAACTTGCTGATATCATTCACTACACAGTCGCAATCGCCTCCATCAACCATATTGACCTTACCAAGACTATCTTTGAGAAAGATAAGACTGCAGCCATTAAGTACCAACATGAACGTGATTTGGAAGAATTTTTGAAGGGGGACATCTAAGACAATAAGAAATGATTTTTACTAATAAAGAAGGTATTAGTAAATATAAAAAAGATAAAGCAAGGAAAATGGTGGATTATATTATCAAAGTACGTAATCTCCAAGAGGTAGACAAGCTAGAACTTGTGAGAAAAGAACGAGAAAAGCAGATCAGACTTGCTGAATCCTTTTTAGGCAATGAAAAAGATAAACGGTGATAGAAGGCATAAAATACTAATCCTAGAAATAGCATCTAGGATTCTACTATGCTACAATGGAAAGATAGTCTCAAAGAATTCTAGTCAATCAATCTTGAGAATAGCTATTTTTAAAAGGAGTAACAGTCTATGAACGAGAATACAAAAGCTTACCTAGCAGCTTTATCCTTTTCAGCAATCATTGGATTTTCTTTTTTATTTACTAAGATTGCTTTAGGCTATGCCAGTCCTCTTACAAACTTAGCGCATCGCTATACAATCGCAGCTTTAGTAATGGTCGTTCTTCATCAAACCAAACTTATCAAAGTGAGTTTAAGTAGAAAAGATATTCTTTCTATTCTTCCTATGAGTCTTTTCTATCCGCTTCTCTTTTTTATTTTTCAATCCTTTGCTTTAAAGTATATATCGTCTTCTGAAGCTGGAATTTTACAGGCTCTTGTCCCAATTTTTACTCTCCTGTTAGCATCAGTTTTTCTCAAGGAAAAGACAAGCTTGCTTCAAAAATTCTTTTTATTTTTATCCGTAGCAGGAGTAGTTTTCATCTTCCTTAGCAAAGGAGCGAACTTTGGTGCTGAGACTGCTAGCTTTGGCTTTCTCTTGATGTTGGGATCTGTTCTTGCCAATGCAATAAACAATATCCTCAGCAAGTCCAAAGGAGTACGCTATCGGGCCATGGATATGACAGCTATTGTGATATTTGTTGGCTTCGTCACCTTTAATACGCTGAGTCTGACCTCGCACTATCTAGAGGGCAACATATTAGCCTACGTTGCACCGCTCGGACAGGTATCTTATCTGCTTTCCATGCTCTATTTGGGAATTCTAGCCTCTATAGTGACTGGTAGTCTCTCTATCTATGCTATTGTTCGACTTGGAGCATCAACCGTCAGTGTCTTTGGTAATCTTGGAACAGTTTTGACCATTCTAGCCGGAGCTCTTATCCTCCACGAACCAATTTACAGATACCATGTGATCGGAGCAACTTTGATTATTGCTGGAATTTTAGGCATGAATCTGATGAGAAAAAAGTAAAGATTGCTTAGCAGTCTTTTTCTTGATCTAAATAATATAGAAAATTCAAAAAATTTAATGTAATTAAGTTTGGAAAACGATGATTTTAATATAGCGTGATAAAATAGATAAAAAGAATGACACTAGGATAAAGAGGAGAGAGTGTAATAATGAAGCAAAATGATATAGCTGAAGCTATTGCTTTTTATAACAGAAAACCTGAGACTCTGGTACGTCACATTATACCAGTCTTAGAT